>JAICYA010000086.1 GCA_025934455.1 Rudaea sp. | reverse complement strand
CAGTAGCGGTTGAGGGTCTGGATCACGTCCTGGAAGGTTGGGCCGGGCATGGAATACGGTTCGCTGCGCAAAGCGCGTTAGTATAGCGGCGCAGGGCTGGGATTTAAGAAGGTTCAGCATGGCCACCGTTCCGCAGCGCCCGACATTCAGCATCCCCGAAGCGCCGCCGCTCGGCCTGCATCGGCGCCTGGATCTGGATGCGGTGCTTGGCGCGCTCAAGCACGATGGCATGCTCAGCGAAGCCGACCTGCTCAAGACGCGCGCCGACGGACGCAGCGCACGCGGCAAGCTGGAGCTGCATCCGCTGGTGCTGGTCGCCAACCAGAAGCTGACCAATCCGCAGGACAACAAGCCGTTGAGTCTTGAAGTGCTCACGCATTGGCTGGCGGAAAAGGCGAGCCTGCCGTACCTGAAAGTCGATCCGATGAAGATCGACGCAGCGGCGGTGACGCAGGTCGTGTCGCACGAGTATGCGCGACGCTATCGCATCCTGCCGGTGGCGGTCAGTCCGATGCAGGTCGTGATCGCCACCAGCGAACCGTTCGATATGCGTTGGGTGGCCGACCTTGGCCATATCCTGCGCCGCGACATCCAGCGCGTGGTGGTGAGCCCGATCGACCTGAACCGGTACCTGGCCGAGTTCTACGGCGTGCAGCGCTCGATCCAGAAGGCCCGCGACGCCAAGATGGACGGCGGCATGGACGGCCGCGCAATCCTGAACTTCGAGCAGTTGCTGGAGTTGGGAAAAGCCGGCGACATCGGTGCCGACGACCGCCACGTCGTGCACATCGTCGACTGGCTGCTGCAATACGCGTTCGATCAGCGCGCCTCGGACATCCACCTCGAGCCGCGCCGCGACATGAGCCCGATCCGTTTCCGCATCGACGGCGTGATGCACAAGGTTTTCGAGCTGCCGACGCCGGTGATGGTCGCGGTGACCTCGCGCGTGAAAATCCTCGGGCGCATGGATCTGGCCGAAAAACGCCGGCCGCAGGACGGTCGCATCAAGGCGCGCTCGGCGGAAGGCCGCGAAGTGGAAATGCGCCTGTCGACCATGCCGACCGCGTTCGGCGAAAAGGTCGTGATGCGCATTTTCGATCCGGACATCGTGGTCAAGGAATTCCGCCAGCTAGGCTTTTCCACCGAGGAGGAAGCGATCTGGCGGCAGATGGTCGAACGCCCGCACGGCATCGTGCTCGTCACGGGTCCTACGGGTTCCGGCAAGACCACGACGCTGTATTCCACGCTCAAGCACCTGGCTACGCCGGACATCAACCTGTGCACGATCGAAGACCCGATCGAGATGGTGTCGCAGGAATTCAACCAGATGCAGGTGCAGCCGGCGATCGATCTCGACTTCGCTGCCGGCGTGCGCACGCTGATGCGCCAGGATCCCGACATCATCATGATCGGCGAAATCCGCGACCTGGAAACCGCACAGATGGCGATCCAGGCGTCGCTGACCGGGCATCTGGTCTTGTCGACCCTGCACACGAACGACGCACCCAGTGCGTTGTCGCGACTGCTCGATCTGGGCGCGCCGCATTACCTGATTCAGTCCACGCTGGCCGGCGTCGTCGCGCAGCGTCTGGTGCGCACGCTGTGTCCGCATTGCAAGGTGGAGGCGCCATTGGACGCGAGCGGCTGGGATGCGCTGGCGCATCGCTGGCGCCTGCCGCCGCCGGAGCGCGTGTTCGCGCCGGTCGGTTGCCTGGAATGCCGCAACACCGGCTTCCTCGGCCGCACCGGCATCTACGAAATGATGCGCATCTCGCCGCAGTTGCGGCAGATGATCCAGCCCACGCTCGATCTGGCGCACCTGGGCGAAACCGCACTCGCCGAAGGCATGCGGCCGCTGCGCGTGAGCGCCGCGCAGCAAGTTGCGCGCGGCTTGACCACGATTGCCGAAGTCGTCGGCGTGCTGCCGCCGATAGAGGCATGAAGCTGCTCATCGTCCAGACCGGAACGGCGATTCCCGCCGTGCGCCGGCAACACGGCGATTTCGCCCATTGGTTCCGGCGCGGGCTGGGGTTGTCGCCGCGCCAGGCGCCGTCCGTGCGCGTGGATCGTGGCGTGCCATTGCCGCCGCCGCGATCCGTATCCGGGGTCGTCGTCACCGGTTCCGGCGCGATGGTCACCGACCGGCTGGAATGGAGCGAGACCACCGCGCGCTGGCTGCGTCGCGCGATCGATGCGGACATCCCAGTGCTCGGTGTCTGCTACGGACACCAGTTGCTTGCGCACGCATTCGGTGGCCGCGTCGACTACAACCCGCGCGGACGCGAAATGGGCAGCGTCCGCATCGAGCGCACGTCCGCCACCGCGTCGGATGCGTTGTTCGATCCGGCACCGCTGGCGTTCGATGCACAGGCCACGCACCTGCAAACCGTGCTAGAACCGCCCCGCGATGCGGTCGTGCTGGCGCGATCCAGCCTTGACGACTGCCAGGCCGTGCGCTTCGCGCCGCGCGCCTGGGGTTTGCAGTTCCATCCCGAATTCGGCGCGCGCGAGATGCGCGCCTACATCCGTGCCCGCGACGGTGCGCTCGCCGGCGAGGATTTCGACGTGGCGGCGATGCTGCGCGAGGTCCGCGCCACGCCGCAGGCGCGATCGGTGTTGCGGCGGTTCGCGCGGCTCGCCGCGAGATAAGTCGCCCAAAACAAAAACGGCCCGTTCGGGCCGTTTTCGCTGGTGCATCCGCGCACGATGCGCGGACGAAGAATTCTTACTTCTTGCCTTTGCGCGCACCGCCCGACTTGACCGAGGCGAGATAGTTGTTGATCGCCTCGTTGGTGACGTCGTACAGCGGACGTCCGGCGACGGCCGCGGCGGCCTTCAAACTGTCACGCGTCTTCTTCGACACGCGCAGGCTGGCGTCGCGTGTATCTTCGTTCTTTGCCATGTTCTTGAGCTCCTGTTTTCGGGGTGTGCGCAGCGGGGGTGCGCGAAGTGGAAAATGTGCCAAATGCAACATTAAGTCTATGCCAGAATGCCGCAAAAGACAACGCGGCAATCGGCGCTGCAATGCGCCAAAAGCGCGAGCGAGGGAGACGCGATCAGGCCTTCGGGGAGGCTTGTGCACCGGCCTGTGCGCGGTGCACGAACAGACGCACGGCGACCACGCCGAGCTCGTACAGCAGGCACATCGGAATGGCGAGCATGAGCATGGACAGTGCGTCCGGCGGCGCCAGCACCGCCGCGATCACGAACACGCCGAGCACGACATACGGACGCTGCCGGGTCAGTTGCTCGGCATTGACGACGCCCAGCAAGGCGAGCAGGAACACCACGACCGGCACCTCGAAACACACGCCAAACGCGAGGAACATGGTCAGCACGAAATCCAGGTATTTGCCGATGTCGGTCATGATCGCCACGCCATCCGGCGTGACGCCGAGCAGGAACACGAACACCTTGGGCAGCACCAGGTAATACGCAAACGCACAGCCGAGGTAGAACATGCCGACGCTGGCCACCAGCAACGGCAGGGCCATTTTCTTTTCGTGCCGGTACAGGCCCGGCGCAACGAAACGCCACAGTTGATACAGCACCGCCGGCATCGCCAGGAACAGCGCGACCACAGCCGCGAGTTTCACCGGCGTCATGAACGGCGAGGCCACTTCGATCGCGATCATGTGCGCGCCCTGCGGCAGGCGTTGCAGCAGCGGTTCGGCGATGAAGTGGTACATGCGGTCGGCGAACGGCAACAGCGCGACCAGCACGATGAGTACGGCGGCGACAGCCTTGAGCAGGCGTGCGCGCAGCTCGATCAGGTGCGAGATGAAGGATTGCCCGTTACCGCCAGCCTCCTCGTCCGCGCCCGGAGGCGTAGCCTCAGCGTTGCTCATCGGATGCTGCCGGCGGGTCGTTCGGTCGCGGCGGGCCGTGCACGGCGTCGCGCAACGCGGCGCTGATGTCGGCTCGTGGGTCGAGTTCGCTCGCGCCGCGCTTGATCGATTGCTTGAGTTCCTCGGCTGCCAACTCGCGCTCGATTTCGCTGCGCACGCTCTGCCAGCTCGCGCGCGCGCGCCGCATCAGCGCGCCCGCGGTGCGCGCGGCTTTCGGCAGGCGTTCCGGCCCGAGGACGAGCAGCGCGACCACCGCGATCAGGGCGAGTTCGCCGGTGCCGATGTCGAACATGGCGTTACGGCGCGTTGCCGTCCTTGCTGCCATCCTTGTTGGCGGAAGGCGCGGATTGACCCTGCTGGCCCTGCGGCGGGTCGGCCTTGAGCTGCGCGGCATCGGACTTGTCGTCGTCCTGCATGCCCTTTTTGAAATTCTTGATGGCAGACGCGAGGTCGTTGCCGATGTTCGGCAGCTTCTTGGTGCCGAAAATCAGCACGACCACGACGACGATGATGATCCAGTGCCAGATGCTCAAACCGCCCATGTCATACGCTCCGCAAAACCGAATGCCTGCCCGCCACAACGCGTTCGGCGCAACGGCGCCGACACGCGATCCTCAACGTGCAGTGTACTCCTCCAGGCGGTCGCGAAAATCCACGACCGCATCGGGCACGTTGCTCAGGCCACCCTCGAAGATGCGCCGCGGCGTGATGCCCTCGCCGTACACGGCCTGGTTGGCGGTGTTGTCGATGGACAACACCGAGCCGTCAAGGGCGACGCCGGCGAACAGTCCGCGCGCGCGCGAGTAGGAGTAGATCTCGGCGCGCAGTTGCGCGTCCGTGGCGGCGTTCGCCGAGCGGCCGACCGGGCCGGCCGCGACCGAGGCGTCGGCGCCGAGCGTGAACTTGCCGTGCACGATCGAATCCACGCCGCGCTGGGTGCGGAAAATCAGGATCACGTCGGTCGACTGCACGCCGGCCTGGAAGCCGATGCTGCCACCGGTCATGCCGATGAAAGTGGGATTGCTCCACACGTCGTTCGGCGTCTTCACCGACAACACGCCCAAGCCGTGCCGGCCGCCGATGATGAGGCCGGCCTTGATCACGTCGGGAATCACGGCCACCGCATAAGCATCGCGCAGCAGGTGTCCGGGAATGCGGCTGTCCGGCGCCTGCATGATTTCCTTGAGTACGCGCACGGCGTTGTTCGCGCGTACGGTTTCCTGTTCACCGGCATGGGCGTTCGTCGTGATGGCGACGATCAGTGCGGCGCACGCGGCTATCCGGGCGATCCAAGAGGGCATCGGTGGTTTCCTTCGTGAAATTCAAGCGGCCTGCGACGAGGCCGCACATCAACAGTTTGGATGCCGCCGGCGCAGCCGAGTTCCGCCGAACAGCAGCAACAAGGCGATCAGGGCCGCGATCCCGCGCGTGGAAAGCATCGGCGTGGGTGCCGTCGTGGCAGCGGCGGCACAGACGCCCGATGGAATGGCCAAGCCCTTGAGGCCGATCTGGTACAGATTGGCGTAAGTCGGCGATTTCGCATCAATAGGCGCCGGAGGGGTGATATTGCCCAGATTGGTCAACGCTCCCGAGGCGACGGAAAGCTTTGCCAGGTCGCTCCAATCCGGGATCGAAGCATTGCCTTGCTGTGGCGGCACGTAGTCGAGGATCGCCCACAACTGTCCGGACGTATCGAAGGCAGGACTGATGGTGGTGATGTAGTTCGTCGACTGATAGCTGCCGACCAGGGTCTCCGTCACCTTGACCGGATCGATCGAATACAGGTTGTTGTTGCCCTGGCTGCCGGCGCCGTAAAGCAGCGAGCCGCGCGCCGCCATACCGCTGATCTTGATGCCGAGGTTGCCGAGGGTGGTGACGTTCGCGGTCGCCGGATCCACGCTCCAGAGCTGGCCGGTGCTCGCCGACATCCACAACTTGCCGTCGCAGGTGAACGCCATCGCCAGATCGAGTTGGTTGTTGGTGCCCAGATCGAGCGTGCCGACCGCGGCTGCGATGCCGGAGCCCTGGTCGATGGTGAGCAGCGTTTTCGTCGGGCCGGCGTCCGATACCGCATAGAGAGTGCCACTGGGACTGAACGTCAGGCCCTCGATGTTGGCGTAGGTGATCTGGCCGGGGCCGCCGATCTGGACAGCCGTATTCGTCGTCAGGTCGACGGCATACAGGACATTGAATGCCTCGCCGTAACCGACGAGATCGGCGGCGCGTGCCTGGATGGCGAAGACGCCAAGCACGAGCGCAACTAGGATTGCGCGCAGGGGCATGCGATTTTTCTCGTTATAAGTTCTTGTAGTAATCGTCAGCCACATCGTCGAGGACGTGGCCACGCGAGTCTAGCAGCGAATACAAGGAAAACAAAGCCTTGGCGCGGCAATGCTACACTGGGCGGCAAGCGACCCAATAGCCACAATAGCTGGCGTCACGGTTCATGGAACAGCACAAGGTATTGGGTTTTTGCGTTGCCCGACTTCCGGCCAATCCAACCATGCCCGATCCAAGTAGCGAGTCCATGCCCGGGACAGCCGTGCTGCTCATCAACCTCGGCACGCCATCGGCGCCCACGGCGGCGGCCGTGCGGCGTTATCTGGGGCAATTCCTGGGCGACCGGCGCGTCATCGACTATCCGCGCTGGCTGTGGCTGCCACTGCTTTACGGCGTGATCCTGCGCGTGCGACCGCGGCGTTCCGCACGCGCCTATGCGAAAATCTGGACGCCACAGGGATCGCCGCTGCTGGTTAACAGCCGCGCACTGACGACACGACTGGCCGCCGAGTTGCGCGACATGAAAATGCGTGTCGAGTTGGCCATGACCTACGGCGAGCCGGGCGTGGGCGATGTGGTTCGCCATCTGCTTGCCGATGGCGTGTGCCGCATCCTCGTACTGCCGTTTTATCCGCAATACTCGGCGACGTCGACAGCGGCCAGTTTCGATGCCGTGTTCACTGCGCTGCGTGCCGAACGGCGGGTGCCGGAAGTGCGCAGCATTGCCGACTATCACGCCGAACCCGGTTACATCGAAGCGCTCGCGGCGAGCGTGGAAAAGTACTGGTTCACGCACGGCCGTGGCGAGCGCCTGCTGCTTTCCTTCCATGGAATACCCGAGCGTTACGTCAACGCCGGCGATCCGTACCGCGATCAATGTCTGGCGACGGCGCGGTTGTTGCGTGAACGCCTGGGCATATCCGCAACGGAACTGGTGGTCGCGTTCCAGTCGCGGGTCGGCCGGGAACGCTGGCTTGAGCCGTACACGGATGCGGCGCTCGCGCAATTCGCACAATCCGGCCTGCGCCATGTGCAGGTGCTGTGCCCGGGATTCGCGATGGACTGCCTGGAAACCCTGGAAGAAATCGCGATGCGCGGACGCGAACAATTCCTCGCCGCGGGCGGCCAGCGCCTGGATTACATTCCAGCGCTGAATGCGGCGGATGCGCATGTGCACCTGTTCGCGAACCTGATCCGGCGCCATGCGCAAGGCTGGACCGATGCCGGTGCGTGATATCGAATTGGCCTTGCCCGGCCAGCGCCTTGCCGCGCGCGCCTGGGGTGAGGAATCGCTGCCGAAATTGCTTGCCCTGCACGGCTGGCTGGACAACGCCGCCTCGTTCGACGCGCTCGCGCCGTTGCTTTGTGGACATTTCCACATTGTTGCCATCGATTTTCCCGGCCACGGCCGCTCGGACTGGCGCCCGCCCGGCGCGT
>JAICYA010000318.1 GCA_025934455.1 Rudaea sp. | reverse complement strand
GTCGAGGCGGTCTACGACGCGCCCGGCAAGATGCCCGGGATGCTCGACGCCTGGGTCGCCACGCTTGCGTTCGCGGGACAGATTTTCTGCGACTTCGCGGGCTATTCGACCTCGGCAATCGGCGTGGCCTTGTGCCTCGGCTTCGCGATGCCCGACAATTTCCGCTTCCCCTATGGAGCGGTCGGCTTCTCGGATTTCTGGCGGCGCTGGCACATCACCTTGTCGTCGTGGCTGCGCGATTACCTGTACATCCCGCTCGGCGGCAATCGCCACGGACCGCGCCGTACCTATTTCGCGTTGATGGGCACGATGTTGCTCGGCGGTTTGTGGCACGGCGCGAACTGGACCTTCGTCGCCTGGGGCGGATTGCACGGCGTGTATCTGGCGGCGGAACGCGTGCTGCGCTCGCGCTTCGCGAATTACCGGCCGGGACCGCTCACCCTCATCGTGCTTGGCCTGCTGACCTGGACATTGGTGAACATCACCTGGGTGTTCTTCCGCGCCAAGACCTTCGACAAGGCATGGATCGTCTTGCGCGGCATGGCCGGCACCAATGTGGATGCGAAGCCGATTCTGGAATCGTTTTACCTGATCAGCGTTGCCGTCATCGTCGGCGGCATCCTGCTCGCGCACTGGTACATGCGCGCGCGCACGCTCGAGGGCATCGTTGCGCGCGCGCATCCAGCTGCGATCAGTGCGGTCTGGGCCCTGCTCGCCTTCGCCATCGTCGCCGCGCAGGGGTCCGGCGCGGCCTTCATCTACTTCCAGTTCTGACCATGGACATGCGCCGCCACGACGTGTCGCCCGAAGACCAGGCCCGCTACCTGCGCCGCGGCGATTATGCGCGCGCCACCGCCGCCGACCGTCCCGGCGTGGCGCAGCCGGTACCCGTGCGCGACGTGCCGGCGCAGCCGTGGGGAAAGATTCTGCTCGGCGCGGTGATCCTGTTTGCGCTGATGCTCGGCGGCTGGGAATGGCACTGGCGCGCGTTCGGCGTGCGTCCCGCCTATCGCAACGACAGCGGCCTGTGGGCGATCCAGCGCCGCCGCATCGACGCGGGCGAAGGCAATGCCACCGTGGTGATCGGTTCCTCGCGCTCGTTCTTCGACCTGCAACTGGACGTGTGGCAGAAGCTCGACGGCGAACGCCCGATCCAGCTCGCCTTCGAAGGCACCACACCACTGCCGTTTCTCGAAGATCTCGCCGCCGATCCGAACTTCACGGGCCGCCTCATCGTCGGCGTGGCGCCGCAACTGTTTTTCAGCGGTTTCGGATTCCACAAGGACGCGATCCCGTATTACCACAAGGAATCGCCGTCGCAGCGCGTCGGGCAATGGCTGTCGATGCGCCTGATCGAACCGTTCTGGGCCTTCGACGACGACGATTACGCGCTGGCCACCGTGCTCCAACGTCAGCCCTGGTGGCCGGAGCGTCCGGGCAAGCCGAGTCGCCTGCACGTTCGGCGGCTGAGCGAAAGCGGTGCGGATCGCGCCACCCATTTGTGGGGCAAGGTCGCCGACGATCCGCAGTATCAGGCGCTGGCACGCTTCATCTGGAGCCAGCATCTCAAGCCATCTCCGGACGATCCGCCGGCGGATAAAGTCGCCAAGACGCGCGACGAACAGATCGACCGCGCCGTGAAAGCGGTCGCGACCTTGCGCGCACGCGGCGTCAAGGTGCTGTTCTTGCGTCCGCCGAGCGTAGGTCCGTATCTGGCTTTCGACGACCACGTGTTTCCGCGCGCACAGGCGTGGGACGTGCTGCTGGCGAAAACCGGCGCGCCCGGCATCTATTTTTCCGACTATCCGGAACTGAGCGGCTTCGATCCGCCGGAATGGTCGCACCTGAAACTGGCCGACGCGCAGAAATTCACTGCCGCGCTGCACGCGATCGTAGTGCGGGATTTCTGGAAAGCCGACCCGCCGAAGTAGCCGCTACAACGCATCCGCATCGGTCTCGCCCGTGCGGATGCGGATGACCTGGTCCAGCGCGTAGACGAAGATCTTACCGTCGCCGATCTTGCCGCTGTTGGCGGATTTGCTGATCGCCTCGACCACGCGTTCGACGAGGTTGTCCGGCACGGCGATTTCGAGCTTGAGCTTGGGCAGGAAATCGACCACGTACTCGGCGCCGCGGTACAGCTCGGTGTGGCCCTTCTGCCGGCCGAAGCCCTTGACCTCGGTCACCGTGATGCCCTGCACGCCCGCCTCGGCCAATGCTTCGCGCACGTCGTCGAGCTTGAACGGCTTGATGATGGCCATCACCATTTTCATGGATTGCTCCGTCGGGTCGCGGGCGGACACTATACCCGGCGCGTAGGCGATTTCCTACGCGGCAAGGCGTGTGCTGCCGACAGCGCCGGCGTGCGTGTTTGGCTACACTGCGCGCATCGAATTGCAGGAGCGCGCCATGTTCAACGCCACCGCCATCGACGACTTGGCTCGCCGCCTGGCCGACCTGGTTCCGCCCGGCGCGCGCGAGGCGCGCGACGATCTCGCCGCGAATTTCCGCGACGCGCTGCGCGCCGGTTTGCGCAAGCTCGATCTGGTCACGCGCGAGGAATTCGACGTGCAACGCTCCGTGTTGCTACGCACGCGCGAGAAAGTCGAGGCGCTGGAAGCACGCGTGGACGAGCTGGAAGGCAAGTCCGGCTAGCCAGATCGCCGATTCCGATTGATGGGTTCGCGCCGCGCGCGCGGCACGGGCGGGTGTTGTCCGGAGGTTTCGCCATGAGTCTCGCCATCGTCCACTCCCGCGCACAGGACGGCGTTTCCGCACCGCCCGTCACGGTGGAAGTGCACCTGTCCGGCGGATTGCCGGGCACCCACATCGTCGGCTTGCCCGAGACGGCGGTGAAGGAAGCGCGCGATCGCGTGCGCGTGGCGATCCAGAATGCACAACTCGAATATCCATCCCGCCGCGTCACGGTGAGCCTGGCGCCGGCGGATTTGCCGAAAGACGGTGGACGCTTCGATCTGCCGATTGCGCTCGGCATTCTCGCCGC
>JAICYA010000359.1 GCA_025934455.1 Rudaea sp. | reverse complement strand
TCATCGGACACGCGTAGCACGGCATGGTCGCCGGTGACCGCGGCTTCCACGCGCAGGCGGCGCGCGCCGGCATGGCGCAGGCAATTCGAGATGGCCTCCTGGCACACCCGGTACAGCGCCTGTTCGTGTTCCTCGCGCTGGGCTTCCCAGGCCGCGAAACTCGACGCCGCCACGATGTGTTCGGGTACGGTCGAGGCGAGCAGCCGGGTCAACGCGCCGGGCAATCCCTGTGTGCGCAGGTTTTCGGCACTGAGCAAGACGAAACTCTTGCGCGAGATCGCCGGTGCCGTTGTCGCGGACTCGGCGGGCGTAAGCTGTTGCAGCAGCATGCGCATCTCGGCAAAAGCCGTCTGCGCCAATTGCTGCAGGCGCGCGGCACGTGCCTCGCCCTCGATCGGATCGCGTTTCCAGGTCGTGGCGATGGTCTGGCTGAGCAGGCTGATCGAGGCGAGGATCTGGGTGACATTGTCGTGCAGCTCACGCGCGAGGCGCTGACGCTCGGCTAGCACGGCGGCGCGTCCAGCCTGTTCGTGCAGTGTCGAATTTTCGATGGCGGCCGTGGCGGCGTGGGCGAGTACCTGCGCGATTTCTGGATCGGCGGGCTTGAACCGGCGCGGCGGCGCAAGGCTCAGTGCCATGTAGCCGAGCAAGCGTTTTTGCCAGATCAGCGGCACGCCCAGCGCCGCATGCTCGCGCAAACCCTCGACCACCGGCTGCGGCAAGTCCCCGTATCGGCCCAGGTACGGCTGCATCGTTGCAATGATGTGACCCGCCAAGCCTTCGCCACGAGCGAAGTGCGTGGCGAACTGGGCCGGCATCGAGTGCCGGGTCACAGTGGCCGTGATCGTATCGGTTCCCGGGTCGTACAAGCCTATCGTTCCGGTGTCCGCGTGGGCCATCGCACAGGCCGCGTCCAGAATTGCGTTAAGGCGTTCCGGCAGCGGACGCTCCTCGGCCAGTTCACCGAACAATCGCGCGAGAGCGCCCAGCGGACCGGATGGCGGCGTGTCGGGCATATGTCTAGCCTAACCGAACCTGTAGCTTTCGGGGTTGGCGGGGATGCTGCACTGCGGTAGTCTGGGCGCAGTCGAAGAAAAGCCGGCGTGACCGGCGCATGCAGGGCTCCGATGGACGTGATCTACGATTTCAAGGCGGTGGAAGCCGCCGCGCAGAAGTTCTGGAACGACGGCAAATCCTTCGAGGCGAAGGAGAACCCGGCGCGCACGAAATTCTACTGCCTGTCGATGCTGCCATATCCGTCCGGCGCGCTGCACATGGGCCACGTGCGCAATTACACCATCGGCGACGTGATCAGCCGCTACCAGCGCATGCTCGGCAAGAATGTCCTGCAGCCGATGGGGTGGGACGCCTTCGGCCTGCCGGCGGAAAACGCCGCGATCAAAAACAAGACCGCACCGGCAAAGTGGACGTATTCCAACATCGAGCACATGCGCGAGCAATTGCGCACGATGGGCTACGCCATCGACTGGTCGCGCGAGTTCGCCACCTGCAAGCCGGATTACTACGTGCACGAACAGCGCATGTTCGTGCGCCTGTTCAAGAAGGGCATGGCGTACCGCAAGAATTCCGTGGTGAACTGGGATCCGGTCGACCAGACCGTGCTCGCGAACGAACAGGTGATCGACGGTCGCGGCTGGCGTACCGGCGCGGTGGTGGAAAAGCGCGAGATCCCGCAGTGGTTCCTGAAGATTACCGACTACGCTGACGAGTTGTTGAGCGGCCTGGACAAGCTGCCGCGCTGGCCGGATGCGGTCAAGACCATGCAGCGCAACTGGATCGGGCGCTCGGAAGGGCTCGAAATCGACTTCGCCATCGAGGGCGAGCGCGAACCGGCGCGTATTTTCACCACGCGTCCGGACACGCTGATGGGGGCGACGTTCCTGTGCCTGGCCGCCGAGCATCCGCTCGCGCTCAAGGCGGCGTCCACAAATCCACAAATCCGGAAATTCATTGACGACTGCCGCCACGGCGGCATCGCCGAAGCTGATCTGGAAACGCAGGAAAAGAAGGGCATCGAAACCGGCTTCCACGCGATTCATCCAATCACCGGAGAAAAAATGCCGGTGTGGATCGCCAATTTCGTGCTGATGGGTTACGGCACGGGCGCACTGATGGCGGTGCCGGCGCACGACGAACGCGATTGGGAGTTTGCTACCCAGTACGATCTGTTCATCAAGATGGTGATCGTCAGCGACCCGGTGCGCGAAGCGATCCGCGAACTTGGCCGCGACGCCGCGAACAACGCCAGCCCGATGACGGCCGCGCTCGGCGAAGGCCGCGCGATCGACGTGGTGGAGGCGCCCGCGGCGTTGGGCATGCTGCGCGAGTTCGAGCGCCACATCATCGAGGACGCTGCGTTCACCGAGTACGGCACGCTGGTCAACTCCGGCGAATTCGACGGCCTCGATTACCGCGCCGCATTCGACGCGATCGCGGCGCGCATCGAGAAGGAAGGCAAGGGAACGCGCAAGGTCAATTTCCGCCTGCGCGACTGGGGCGTATCGCGGCAGCGTTACTGGGGTTGCCCGATTCCGATCGTGTACTGCCCGAAATGCGGTGCCGTGCCGGTGCCCGAAGAT
>JAICYA010000334.1 GCA_025934455.1 Rudaea sp. | reverse complement strand
TACCTCGAGACTGTGGGCCATGCTGGCGCGATCGACCTTGGTCAGGATGTCGCCGGGCAACCAAGTCTTGAAATCGAGGTACTGCGCCAGCAGCAGTGGATGCTCCGTCGGGGCCGCGGCGGCGTGGGCGCGAAATACCGACAGCGTCGTGTAACCCTGCAGCTCGCGCTTGAGTGCCGTGCTGTAGAGCTCCGCGCGCCAGGCGTCGGGGGTGGTGCTGACGCTGTGGAAGTAGGCCTCGACATCGTCGCGGGCCAAGGCCTGGAAAGTGGTTTTGGCCCGCAGCGGACGCGGCGCCCAGTCGGCTTTCGGATAAAGACCGCCGAGCAAGCCAAACACCGGCTTTCGCAGCGCAGATGGCACGCGCGCGCGCGCACCACCTTCGAAGGCGTGCAGGCGATAGCGCCGATAACCCGCAAAATTCTCGTCGCCGCCATCCCCAGACAGCGCCACGGTGACGTGCCGACGCGCCAGTTCACATACGCGATAGGTCGGCAGGGCGGAGCTGTCGGCAAACGGCTCGTCGTAGATCCCGGCCAAGGTATCGAGCAGATCGTGGTCATCGGAATCGACGCGTTCCTCGAAATGCATCGTGCCGAGGTGCCCGGCAACTTGGCGCGCATACGCGGTTTCATCGAAGGTCGCATGATCGAACCCGATTGCGCAGGTACTGACCGGTCCCCGTGCCACCCGGCACATGCTGGCGACCACCGCGCTCGAGTCCACGCCACCGGAAAGAAACGCGCCCAGCGGTACATCGGAAACCATCTGGCTGGAAACGGATTCGTCCAGCAAGCTTCGCACCCGTGCAATGGCGCCATCGAGCCGGATGCCGTTGTCGACCGCGAACGGGACGTCCCAGTATCGCTTCGCTGTTGGTGCGGATTCGCCCGCGCACCAGCTCAGCCAATGGCCCGGCGACAACTTGAAAATGCCGCGATAGATGCATTTCGGATCCGGCACGTAACCGAGCGCCATGTAATCTTCGAGCGCCTGCGGATCGACCACGCGCGCGACATCGGGATGCACCAGCAGGCCCTTGAGTTCGGACGCGAACACGAGGTCGCCGCGGCTGGTGAAGCCGTAATACAGCGGCTTGATGCCGAGGTGATCGCGCGCAAGGAAAATGCGGCGTGCACGCACGTCCCAGATCGCAAACGCGAACATGCCGCGCAGCCGCACAAGGCACGCTTCGCCCCAATACTGCCACGCGCGCAGCAGGACCTCGGTATCGCTGTTGCTGGCAAACGCGAGGCCCGCCGCCTCCAGTTCCGCCTTGAGCAACATGAAGTTGTACAGCTCGCCGTTATAGACGAGCGCAAGCCCGGCGGCCTCGTCCACCATCGGCTGCTGACCATGGCCGAGATCGAGGATGGAGAGCCGGCGATGGCCCAGGCCAATGCCTTCTCCGAGATACAGCCCTGCTTCGTCCGGCCCGCGGTGACGCAACGCGTCGCGCATTGCGACGAGGATGTTCCCGTTGGCTCTGTCGCCCTGGCGCGACGTCACAATGCCCGTTATCCCGCACATCGTCAGCGCTCCGCCCGACCGGCCAGTTCGACCGGCTCGCGTGCCCGCCGCACGCGTGATGGATTGCCGGCCAGCAAGCCGTCATACAACGCGGAATAAGCCGACAGCATCACCGGAAGACTGAAATGTTTTTCGACGCGCTCGCGACCTGCGCGTCCATGCTGCAGGCGCAGGGCCTCGTCATCGACATACGTGCGCAGCGCCTCAGCGAGTGCGGCCGGCTCCGACGGCGCAACCAACGTACCCGTCGCGCCATCGACAACGACCTCGCCCACGCCACCTACACGGGTGGAAACAACCGGCAATCCGCTGGCCATCGCTTCCAGTACCGATCCGGGCATGCCCTCTGCAATCGATGAAAGCACGAACAGATCCGCTTCCGCCAGCACCTCGGGCACGTCGGAACGCATGCCGAGCAGCCGCGCCTGCGCCGTCAGCCCAAGTTGCTCGATTTGCTGTTGGAGCTTGTCGTGTTCCGCACCCCCGCCGATGATCGCAAGACGCAAACGCGAAGCTCGATCCGGCTCCATGTCGCACAACATCCGGAACGCAGCAATCAAGCTAGCCTGGTCCTTTACTGCATCCAGGCGGGCGACATTGACAATCAGGACATTGTCGGCTGGGGCAAACGCGCCCAGCAGCAGCCGTTCACGGCCAACCTGGGACGCGTCGGCAAACTGGTCGATGTCAATTCCGTTGCCGATATATTTGACCTTGGCAGGATCGATACGGACGTCGTCGATGAGCCACTTCTCCAGATCGTGCGAAACGGCCAGGAAGCACGCGATGAACGGATTGACCCAGTGGTGCAGTCGCAGATATCGGCTGTTTGACCCCTGCGGATCCGAGGCGTCGCGTCCGCGTTCTGCATGAACGATGCGCCGGACGCCCGCGAGCCGCGCGATGGGCGCAACATCCAGCGCGCCGAAGTTGTAGGTCTGCACCAAGTCGGGCGCCAATGACCGCAATGCGCGCCACAATCTGATGTAGCAATGCCAATCCTTGCCCAGCTTCTTGTGCAATGCCACACAGGGGACGGAACGATCCGCGATCCCGTTGCGTAGCGCACCGAATTCGTCAAGGCAGATCAGCGCGTGACGATAACGGTCTCCCGTCGCGTTGACGAGCGTGAGAATGAATCGCTCCATACCGCCGATGTCAAAACGGTACAGCACGTGCGCGATCAGCGGCTTGTCGTTCACGATGTAGGCCCCTGCGTGATCGGCAATGCCCGCGCGAACGCGCGCAAGTCTGCGCGGGCCCGCTCCGTGTGGCCGCCGGGAACCCGTGTCGACAATGCCCACACCG
>JAICYA010000488.1 GCA_025934455.1 Rudaea sp. | reverse complement strand
GCCTGCTGCATCGAGGTTCGCTTCGGCGAGCAGTTCCTCGCGGCTGCCGTGTTCGAGGAACAGGTCCGGGAGTCCGAGGTGCAACGCGGGAATTTCGATGCCGTGTGAGGCGAGCAGTTCGGCCACGCCTGCGCCCGCACCGCCCGCAATTGCGTTTTCCTCGATCGTGACGATCGCCTCGTGGGTGCGCGCGATCTCCAGGATCAGCGCTTCGTCCAGCGGTTTGACGAAGCGCATGTTGACGACGCTCGCATCCAGCTCCGCGCCAACTTTTTCGCAAGGCCCGACCATGCTGCCGAAGGCGAGCAGGGCAAGTCCGCGTCCGCGCCGGCGTACCTGCGCTTCTCCGATCGGCAATTCGGTCAACTCCCGCTCGATCGCCACGCCCGGCCCGGTGCCGCGCGGATAACGCACCGCGGCGGGCCCGGCGTAACGAAAACCGGTGGTCAGCATCTGCCGACATTCGTTCTCGTCGGCCGGTGCCATCACCAGCATGTTCGGAATGCAGCGCAGGTACGAGAGATCGAAGCTGCCCGCGTGCGTCGGGCCATCGGGGCCAACCACGCCGGCACGATCGATCGCGAACAAAACGGCAAGATTCTGCAACGCGACATCGTGGATCAACTGGTCGTAGGCGCGCTGCAGGAACGTGGAATAGATCGCCACCACCGGATGCACGCCTTCGCAGGCCATGCCGGCGGCGAGCGTCACTGCATGTTGCTCCGCGATGGCAACATCGAAATAGCGCTGCGGAAATTCCTTGGAGAAGCGGACCAGGCCCGAGCCTTCGCGCATCGCCGGGGTGATGCCGTACAGGCGCTCGTCCGCCGCGGCCATGTCGCAGAGCCAGTCGCCGAACACTTCCGTATAGGTGGGTTTCTTCGCCGCGCTCGCGGGCTTCTTCACCACGCCCTGCTGCGGATCGAATGGACCAACCGCGTGGTATTCGATTTGCGCGGCTTCCGCCGGCGCGTAACCCTTGCCCTTGGTGGTGATCACGTGCAGCAGCTGCGGGCCGCGCAGGTTCTTCACCGTTTTGAGCGAGTGCAGCAGTGAAGGCAGATCGTGGCCATCGATCGGGCCGGTGTAATGAAAGCCCAGTTCCTCGAACAACGTGCTGGGCACGAACATGCCCTTGGCGTGTTCTTCCCAGCGCCTGAAGAAACGCCACAACAACGAGCGCGGTTTCAGCGCGCGCTTGGTGCGCTCGCGCCAGAGATTCAATCGCCGGCTGGCCAGCATGCGCGCCAGCATCTTGGTGGTCGCGCCAACGTTCTCGCTGATGGACATGCCGTTGTCATTCAATATCACCAGCATGTCGGGTTCGACATCGCCGCCATGGTTCAGCGCCTCGAAGGCCATGCCGGCGGTCATCGCGCCGTCGCCGATCACCGCCACGATCTTGCGGTCGTCGTTCTTGCGCTGCGCCGCAATGGCCATGCCCAATGCCGCTGAAATCGAAGTGGACGAATGACCGACGCCGAACGCGTCGTACTCGCTTTCGCCGCGTTTAGCGAACGGCGCCAGTCCGTCCTTCTGCTTGATCGTGGTGATCGCGTCGCGCCGGCCGGTCAGGATCTTGT
>JAICYA010000354.1 GCA_025934455.1 Rudaea sp. | reverse complement strand
GATCGTGCGCAGCGCGGGCGACAGCGCGCGGCGTGCGGCCCACAAAGCTTCGGCTTCGCGTGCATCGGCGGCGGAACGCAGTTCAATCAGCCCGGCCCCGCGCGCGGCAGCGGCCAACGCGTCGATGGCACGCGCAAGATCGGCTGCATCGCCGTCGGCTTCAACGATGAGCAGCGCACCGGCCTCGGGGATCGCATCGCCTGCATGCGCACGCGCGAGTCGCAGCGCCTCGTCGTCCATGAATTCCAGTGCACAAGGCAAGACCGGCTGCGCCATGAGGCGAGCGACGGCTGCCGTGGCGGCGGCGACATCGGCGTAGCTTGCGGCGAGCGTGGCCTTGGCCGCGGGTTTTGGCGTGAGCTTGAGCGTGGCCTGCGTGATGACGGCGAGCGTGCCTTCCGCACCGATCAGCAGCCGCGTCAGGTCGTAGCCGACCGCGCCTTTGGTGGTGTTGACGCCGCAGCGCAATTCTTCACCGGCGCCGGTTACCGCACGCAGCGCGAGCGTGTTCTCGCGGCAACTGCCGTATTTCACCGCGCGCGGTCCGGCGGCATTGCAGGCGAGGTTGCCGCCGATCGTGCAGTAGGGGCTCGAAGTCGGATCGGGCGGCCAGAAGAAGCCGTGTCCGGCAAGTGCGGTTTGCAGATCGCCGTTGAGTACGCCCGGTTCGACCACGGCGAGGCGGTTGTCGGAATCGATCTTGACGATGCGGTTCATGCGTTCGAACGAAACCACGACCCCGCCATCGATCGGCACCGTCGCGCCGGTGGTGTTGGTGCCGCGGCCACGTGCGATCAGCGGCGTGCGCGCGGCGCGGCAGGCGCGCACGAGCTGCACGACCTGCGCGTGTTCGATCGGAAAGACGACGGCGTCGGGCTGAGCCTGACGGCGTGAATTGTCGTAGCCGTAGGCGAGGCATTCGGCGGGATCGACGACCAGCGCGTCGCCGAAAATCTCGCGCAACGCGGAGGTCAGCGAATCGGGAAGACTCATGGCGCCAGTTTACGCCGGCGCGGCGCGCGAATCAGCCCACGCGTCTTCGCTTGCGCAACCCGAACAGGCCAAGCAATCCGGCGAGCGCGAGCATGGCCCAGCGCGAAAGCGCGGGCGTCGGCGTCGGCGGCACAATCGGTGCGACGGTTGCCTGCACCGCGCCGATGTCGAGTACGCCGTTGGTCACGCGCGGGAATCCCGCGCCGCGCTGATCGGTGGTCACGCCCGAGGGAACCAGGGCGGCGTTGCCCGCGCCCAATGCAGGACTGCCGGCCTGCGGCAGCATGGTCAGCGTAGGCCCGCCATTGTTGGCCAGCGCGCCGAGCCCGGGCGCATCGCTGAACACGTTGCCGTTGCCGGCATAGGTGGCGGACAAAGCAGTCCCGAGCAGGTCCGAATGGGCGATGACATTTGCGTTGTTGAACCGGGAAACATCCGCTGTGGCGCCGGTATTGCCGGCAATAATGCTGTTGGTTATCGTCGCGACGAGCGTCCCAACGGGTGCACCAACCAGAATGCCACCGGCAGCGACATTGGATGAGGCCCCGCTGTTGCCGGTGATGGTCGTGTTGTAGACATCCAGGGTCTGTGCGGAGCCATAGACTCTCGACATCAAGCCACCTGCGCCGTAACTCGTACCGGAAGCAATGTTGTTGGCAAGGGTGGAGTTGGTGATGGTCACCGAACTGTTGTCAGCCAGCAGACCGCCCGCGACTCTCGGGGCTCCTCCTCCCGCTGCGCTGTTTCCGGAAATCGTCGCGTCTGTGATCGTGATGCTTGCGTTACCGCCGGCGTAAATACCGCCACCGCCGCGTCCCATAGTCAACGCATTGCCCGAGACGGTGGATTGATTCAGGGACAATTGGCCGCCCCGGATGAACAGGCCGCCGGCAAGGGCGTTGGCCTGGTTTCCCGAAATGGTGACCTTGTCCAAGGTGAAGTTCGAGCCATAGATGGCAATGCCGCCGCCGGCGCCTGCCGTGTTGCCGCCGGTGATGGTCAGGTCGCTGATCGACACGGTTGCGATGGCGTTGCTCACCAGCACCCTGCTGTTCGCAGCTGCTGTAACTGTCTGCCCGCTGCCGCTGATGGTTACGTCGCTGGTGACGAATAACTGGCCGGATTGCAGCGCGATGGTCGAATTCGCCAAGCCTGCCGCAAAGGTGATCGTGTCGGCGCCACTGCCTGCCGCGCAGGTGCCCTGGGCGCTGTCGGTGTTCGCCGAAAAGATGGCCTGGCGCAGCGTGCAGGTGCCGGCCGTGCCGGCATCGCCGCCATCGGTAACGGTGATCGCGGCCGCATGCGCTCCACCGGCGGCAAGCGCCAGCGCCACGGCCTGGGACAAGGGACGCAGCAACTTGGATTCCACGGAACACCCCTGATTGAAGAAAGACTGTGCGAGTCTACTCCTGCTCCGGGCGGGCTGTGAAGGGCGTCACGTTCGGTCCGACCGCATTCGCGCTCAGTCGACGTAGTCGAACAATTTCACGACCTTGTCCACGCCATTCGCATTGCGCGCCACGTCGGTGGCGGCGTCGGCCTCGGCGTGGTTGACCAGGCCCATCAGGTAGACCACGCGATGTGCGGTGGTGACGTTGATCCGGGTCGGATCGAAACCGGGCATGCTGGTGATGTCGAGCAGCGCGGTCTTGACCCGTGCGGTGATCGTCTCGTCGCCGCGGCG
>JAICYA010000463.1 GCA_025934455.1 Rudaea sp. | reverse complement strand
CCTGGCCGTGCAGCGTTCCACCTACGAGCAAAAGACCGATGATGCCCAGAAGCTGCTGACGGTCGGCGTCGCGCCGGCGCCGCACCAGGAAAAACCGGTCGAATTGGCCGCCTGGACGCAGGTTTGCCGCGTGCTCCTGAACCTGCATGAGACCATTACGTGTTATTGACCTATGAAGCCGTTATTCAATGAAGAGGCTTTTCAGCTGAGCGTGAATCGCCGGACTTTTCTGAGCCGCGCCGCCTATGGGCTCGGCGGCATCGCTTTGGCCTGCCTGCTCCCGCCGTCGCAAGCGGAGACGATTCCCGCGGCGCAAGCCAGTGAACGCTGGCGTGGCATCATCAGCCCGCCCGATTTCCCGCCGCGCGCCCGGCGGGTCATTCACCTGTGCATGGCCGGCGGTCCGTCCCATCTCGAGAGCTTCGATTACAAGCCCGCCTTGCAGAAACTGGATGGCAAACCCTTCCCGGACTCCTACACCCGCGGACAGGAACTGGCGCAACTCCAAAACACCCCGCTCAAAGCGCGCGGCCCGTTCACGAGCTTCGGCCGGCATGGCGCCTCCGGCCAGGAAATCTCCGACCTCTTTCCGCACATCGCGGGCATCGCCGACGACATCTGCATCGTGCGCTCCATGCACACCGAGCAGATCAACCACGACCCCGCCCATGCCTTCATGAACACGGGCACGCGCCTCAAAGGCCGGCCCAGCATGGGTTCCTGGCTGCTGTACGGATTGGGCGCCGACACCGAAGAACTGCCGGGCTTCGTCGTCCTCACCTCGGCCGGCAAGAGCGGTTTGCAGCCCGTGTCCGCGCGGCAATGGTCCAGCGGTTTTTTGCCCAGCAAATTCCAGGGCATTCTTTTTCAGTCCAAAGGCGACCCGGTGCATTACGTGGGCAACCCGGAAGGCGTGTGCCAAAGCACGCAGCGCCAGGTGGTCGAAGAAATCAATCGCTTGAACGGCATGCTCGAGCAACGCGTGCTCGACCCGGAAATCGAGACCCGCGTGGCCCAGTATGAAATGGCGTTCCGCATGCAGACCTCCGTGCCGGACCTGGCCGACCTTCATTCTGAACCGCAAAACATCCTGGACCTTTACGGTGTGAAACACCCGGGCGAAGGCACCTTCGCTTCCAATTGCCTCCTGGCCCGGCGCCTGGCCGAACGCGGCGTGCGCTTCATCCAGCTCTACCACCGCGCCTGGGACCACCACAGCAACATCGAGAAAGACATGCCGCAAGCAGCGCAGGACGTCGACCGCGCCTCGGCGGCCCTCATCACCGACCTCAAACAACGCGGCATGCTGGATGAAACGCTGGTCATCTGGGGTGGCGAATTTGGCCGCACCCCGATGGGGCAGGGCTCCGGTCGCGACCATCACATCAACGCCTTTTCCATCTGGATGGCGGGCGGCGGCGTCAAAGGCGGCCTCACCTGGGGCAGCACCGACGAGCTGGGCTACCGCTTCATCGAAGACGGCCAGCAAATGCACGTGCACGATCTCCACGCCACCATGCTTTACCTCTGCGGCATCAATCACAAACGGCTTACCTTCCGCTACCAGGGCCGCGACTTCCGCCTCACCGATGTCGCCGGTGAAGTCGCGAACGGCCTCATTGCTTAAGCGAACTTCGCCGAGCCTAACGAGGGCCGCCAGGGCCGGTACCAGCCGCCCGGCATTCGCGTGGTCTTTATAGGCCAGT
>JAICYA010000285.1 GCA_025934455.1 Rudaea sp. | reverse complement strand
GCGCGCGCGCTGGTCACGCGTCCGGCCTGCGTGCTCGCCGACGAGCCCACCGGCAACCTCGACGAGAGGAATGCGGCACAGGTCTATGACCTCATGCTCGAACTCAATCGCGAGATCGGCACCAGTCTCGTCCTCGTCACGCACGACAACGCGTTGGCGCGGCGCATGGATAGTTTGCTCGAACTGCACGAAGGCGTGTTGCGCACGCCATAGAAACGAATTTCGTCTGGCCAGCATGACGGGGCAGTGGGGAGTCGTCTTGCGCATCCGATTTCCATTAGCGGAATTCTTCCGTCCGGCCACGGCTCTGGCTCTGTTGGTCGGCGCGCTGGCGGTGCAGACCTTGCACGCGCTGCCGCCGCGTTGGATCGACGCAGTGCTTGCGGCAGTGGCACTCGTTGCGATTTTTCTGTTTCGCCACGCGCGCTGGATCGGTTTCTTCCTGCTCGCCGCTGCATGGACGATGTGGCGCGCAGACGTGTCGCTTTCACAACACCTGCCGCACGCACTCGAAGGTGCGGACGTGATCGCCAGCGGGCAGGTCCACGGCTTGCCGCGCGCGCAGGACGACGCAACACGCTTTGAATTCGAGGTCGATTCGGCTACGCATCTGGGCAAGCCCATCGCACTGACTGGGCGACTGCGCCTTGCCTGGTACGACACCGAATCCAGCCCCGCGCCTGGCATTGCGCCATGTTCGGATTGGCAGTTGCGCGTACGCCTGAAGCGCCCGCGCGGCGGCGTGAATCCCGGCGGTTTCGATTTCGAACGCTACGCGCTGGAAGCCGGCATCGTCGCCACCGGTTATGTCCGCGAAGATGCGGCGAATGCGCAATCCGGTGCCGCGCTGTTGTGCGTCGACCGCTTGCGCCAACGCATCGGCGCAGCCATCGACGCGACGCTCGGCGACACCCATGCCGCGCATCTGCTGCGCGCGCTCGCATTCGGCGATCAGCATGCGATGGATGAGCGCGAATGGGCGGTCGCGCGTGCGACCGGCATTCCGCATCTGATCGCGATTTCCGGATTGCATATCGCGCTGTTCGCGAGTTTCGGCATCGCCCTCGTGCGACTGCTTTGGAAACTTTCGCCGCGCCTGACTCTGCGTTGGCCGGCGCCGCTGATCGAAGCCGTCGCGAGTCTCGTCTTCGCTGTAACCTACGCATTGATTGCCGGCTTCGGCATGCCCACTCGGCGCGCGCTGGTGATGATCGCGGCCCTGCTCGTGGCAAATCTTGCGCGCCGCGCGCGAGCGCCGGTGCACGGCCTCGCGCTCGCCGTGATCGCGCTGCTGGCGTGGAATCCTGCCTGCGTGCTCAGTGCCGGATTCTGGCTGTCCTTCATTGGCGTGGCCTGGCTGATGTTCTGCCTCGGCGGCGTGGGCGAGCGCCGGCGCTGGTGGCGTGAACTCGTCACCGCGCAGGGCGTGGCGAGCCTGGGTCTGCTTCCGCTGGGCATCTGGTTTTTCGGCCAGAGTTCGCTGGTTGGACCCGTCGCCAATCTCGTCGCCGTGCCGTGGATTTGCTTTTTCGTGCTGCCGCTGACCGTTGTCGCTGCGCTTCTGATTCTGGTCGCGCCCGCACTCGGCGCGCCACTGCTGCAAATCGCCGGCTGGGCTATGCAATCGCTGTGGTGGCTGCTGGAAAAGATGGCAGCCTGGCCGGGCGCGCTGTGGTATTTCCCGGAACCTTCAATGTGGACACTCGCGCTCGCCATGTTGGGTGCGTTGTGGTTGCTGATGCCGCGCGGCGTTCCTGCACGCATGCTCGGACTGTTCCTGTTCCTGCCGCTGCTGTGGCCCGCCGCAGCGCCGCTGGCAGACGGCGAATTCATGGCCTACATGCTGGACGTGGGGCAGGGACAGGCTTTCGTCGTGCGCACGCGCGATCACGCCGTGATCTACGACGCCGGCGCGAAATTTCCGTCGGGATTCGATTTCGGCGAAGCGACGGTGGTGCCAGCGCTGCATGCGCTCGGCATCGAACGTGTCGACCGGCTCATCGTCAGCCACGGCGACAACGATCATTCCGGCGGCGCAGCGGCGGTCGCGGCGGCATGGCCGGGCATCGCGGTTGAATCTGGAGAGCCCACACGGTTGACGATTCCTGCCAGCCAATGTCTCGCCGGCGAATCCTGGAACTGGAACGGCGTGGAATTTCGCATCGTGCACCCGCGCGAACCGCTGTCTTCGATCGACAACGACCGCTGCTGCGTGCTTGCGGTGCGCAGCGGCGGCAGCGAGCTGGTGTTGCCCGGCGACATCACCAAGGCTGTCGAATCGGAAGTCGCCACCGCGCTCGATCCGATCGCAGCGCACTTGGTGTTGCAAATCCCGCATCACGGCAGCAAGACCTCGTCGAGCGTTGATTTCATCGCCGATCTGCATCCCCAACTCGGCCTTATTTCGGCCGGTTACATGAATCGCTTCCATCATCCGAACGGTTCCGTGGTCGCACGCTACACCACTGCGGGCGTTGATCTGTTGAACTCCGCGCAGTCCGGATTCGTCGCGATCCGCTTCGCGCCGGATGCGACACCGCAGGTCGTCGAGCAGGGCCGCCGCGACCGGCATCCCTATTGGCGCGAGGATTGATCGCGGGATTTGAGACGCTTGCCGGTATCATCACGCGATGACCGGATTCTTCGTCCACCGCGACAGCCGCACGGAAGCGCTTGCCGACAAGCTTTTCGACGCGCTGGATTCGGAACGACCAGCGCATGTGCTGACGGCACAGACTCTCGTCGTCGCACATCCGGGACTCGGGCGCTGGCTGCTCGGTGAATTCGCGCGGCGCGGATCCCGCGGCATCGCGGCGAATTTCGATCTGATCCAACCCTGGCAATGGTTGGAACGTGCGGCCGAACGCGTGCTTGGCGGCGAATCCAATGCCGGATTCAGACAAGAGAGTCTGCGCTGGCATATCCACGCCCTGTTGCCAGAGCTGGACAACGCGCGCGTGCAGGGTTTGATCGATGCCGACGACGGCGAGCGGCGACGTTTCCAGTTGGCCGATCGCCTCGCCGGCGTTTACGCGCAGTACCTGATCTACCGTCCCGACTGGATCGCGGATTGGGAAGCCGGCAAGGACAGCGGCGATTGGCAAGCCGATCTGTGGCGACGCTTGCGCAAACGCATTGCCGGGCCACATCGCGCGCAGCGCGGCAAGCAGCTTCTCGATGCACTCTCCGCAAAAGGCGATGGCGAGCGCTTGCCGCTGCATGTCTTCGGAATCAGTCATTCGCCGGGCGATATCTTCGACGCGCTGCAGGCGCTGTCCGTGCAGCGCGAAGTGCACCTGTGGTTTCCCGATCCGTGCCGCCACTACTGGGCTGACCTCAGGACGCCGCGCGAATTGCTCAAATTGCAGCCGGATGGCGAGGACTTGTTTTACGACATCG
>JAICYA010000036.1 GCA_025934455.1 Rudaea sp. | reverse complement strand
TCTTCTCAGGCGTATCCGTGGGTGCGTAGCGCGTCACCACCTTGCCGTCCGCATCGACCAGGAACTTGGTGAAATTCCACTTGATCGATTCGCTGCCGAGCAGCCCCTTGGCCTGCGCCTTCAGGTATTTGTACAGCGGATGCACATTCGCGCCGTTGACCTCAATCTTGGCGAACAACGGGAATTTCACGTCGTAGTTGAGCGAGCAGAAATTCTTGATCTCATTCTCGTCGCCCGGCTCCTGGTGGCCGAACTGGTCGCAGGGAAAACCGAGCACCACGAGCCCCTTGTCCTTGAACTTCTCGTACAGTGCTTCCAGGCCCGTGTACTGCGGCGTGAAGCCGCATTTGCTGGCGACATTGACCACGAGCAGGGTCTTGCCCTTGTAGGCGGCCAATTTCTGCTCGTCGCCGTCGATGGTCCTGGCGGAAAAATCGTAGATGCTGGTCACGGTACGGCTCCCAACAGAATCGGTGCCGAAGTGTAGCGCGTCATCCGATCCGATGCAGATCGAACACGGTGTGCCGCAACGGCGAGGAATCGACGTAGTGGTCGACCAGCATAAACGCGAACAGCGCCATCAGGTAGACGATGGAATAGTTGAACACGCGCATGGCGAAACGCTCGTCCGGCGGGTTCAGCAACTTCACGGCGTAGTAAAGGAATCCCGCACCGAGTACGAGCGCGCCGCCGAGGTAGAACAGGCCGCTCATGCCGGTCAGGTACGGCAGCACCGTCACGATGACGAGCAACACCGTGTAGAACAGCACATGCCAGCGCGTGTATTCCACGCCATGCGTGACCGGGAGCATCGGCACCTGCGCGCGCGAATAATCGTCGCGGCGGAAGATCGCCAGCGCCCAGAAATGCGGTGGCGTCCACACGAAGATGATCAGGCACAGCAGCAGCGCGTAGGGATCGAGCTGGCCGGTGACCGCGGTCCAGCCGAGCACCGGCGGCACCGCGCCGGCGATGCCGCCGATCACGATATTCTGCGATGTGGCGCGTGTGAGGAACGCCGTATAGACGACGGCGTAGCCGATCAGTCCGGCAAACGTGAGCGCTGCCGTGAGCGCGTTGACCCACCAGATCAGGATCGCCATCGACAGCAGGCCGATCAGGGTCGCGAAAACGAAAACCTGGATCGACGTCAGTTGACCCGTCGCCAGCGGCCGGTGCGCAGTGCGCGCCATCAGCTTGTCGATGCGCCGGTCAATGAGCTGGTTGAACGCCGCGGCGGACGACGACGCGAGCCAGATGCCAAGCGTGCCGAACACCAGCGCGCGCCACGGCGGCAGGCCGGGCACGGCGAGGAACATGCCGATGACGGCACAGAACACCAGCAGCGCGACGATGCGCGGCTTGGTCAGTTCCAGGTACTGGCGGGCGATGGCGGACATGCGTGCAGTCTAGCGCGGCGCCGGCCGCAGCCGAACCGCCAGCGCGAGCAACGCGAGCAGCAACAGCGCGGCGCAGGCGTTGTGCGCGGCCGCCACGGGCAGCGGCAGGCCGAACACAACGTTGCTGATGCCAAGGCACACCTGCGCGATCAGCAATCCGCCGATGGCGAATCCATAATTTCGCAGCACGCGCGTGCGCATGGCGCGGATCGCGAGCGGCAGCACATGCGCGAACACGACCAGGGCACCGATGCGATGCACGAGCTGGATCGCGGTGCGCGCGGGGCCATCGAGGATGCCGCCCTCGTAGTCGACGCCAATGTGGCGCAGCACGATAAAGGCCTGCTGAAAATCGGTGGGCGGCCACCATTGGCCGAGGCAGGTCGGGAAATCCGTACCGCAGGCGAGCGCGGCGTAATTGCTGCTGGTCCAGCCGCCGAGCGCGATCTGGATGGCGACGAGGACGATGCCGACGATGGTCATGCGCCGCAGCTTCGCGCCGTCCGCCGGCGCCGGTTCGTGCAGGGTCAGGCGCAGCGCGGTCCAGGCCAGCAGCGCGAACATCGCCATGCCGCCGAGCAGGTGCGAAGTCACCACCAGCGGCAGCAGTTTCCAGGTCACCGTCCACATGCCGAGCGCGGCCTGGAAGAAGATGAATCCGGCGGCAACGCAGGGAACCAACACGAGACGGCCAAGTTCGCGGCGGCGCCACCACGCCCACCCTGCCAGCGCGAATGTGAGCAGGCTCAGCACGCCGACCAGCATGCGGTGCACCTGCTCGCGCCAGGCCTTGTCGGCCTCGAAGGGTCTTTGCGGAAACGCCGCGTCGGCGTGCGCGATCTCGTGCGCCTGCGTCGGCCAGCTCAACTTGCCGTAGCAGGTCGGCCAATCCGGACACGACAGTCCCGCGTTGGACAGGCGCACGAAGGCGCCGAACACGATCACGAGCAGGGCGAAGGCGGCGGCGGCCCAGGCGAGTCGGCGCAATCCAGGCGAAGGCATTTTCATCTCAGTAGAGGATTTTCACCACGTCGCTGCGCAGGCCCTGCGCGGAGTAGCCGTCCGCATAGCGCAGCATCAGTTGTCCGCGCGGATCGACCAGGGCCAGGGCCAGGTCGTCGGCGCCTTGCGCGCGCGCGAAGGCAAACGCGCCGCTGTCATCGCGCCCGGCGGCAAGCGGCGCACGCGCGGCGAGAATATCCGGCGCCAGCGCAGGGCCGAGGTAGAGCACGCGCAGGCGATCGGCGTTGCGGCCGAGCGTGATGCGCATGCGCAGGACTTCGTCGAGACGGGTCTGGCAATTCTGCGCGCACGCGCTGCCGGGCAGCATCACCAGCGTCCAGCGATACTGCGGGTCCTGCCACGCATAGCGGCTGCCGTCGGCCAGCGTCACCGGCGCGGCAGACACATTGTGCGGCGGCTGCACGAGGATGCCGCTTTGCAGGGTGCGCGCCGGTTGCCAGTCACTGCCGCGCAGCAGGAAAGCGGCGGCGAGCGGGATCGCGAACAGCACGGCGATGCCGACGAGGACGAGCCGGCCACGGTTGGATTTGTTCATTGCCATCACTTTTCCACTGTTGTCCGATGGGTGACGATCAGGATCGCGATCGCCACCGCGGCGAAGCAAAACCAGGTGAACGCATAGCCGATATGCCGTTCGGGAGGAAATACCTGCGGCTTCCAGACCCGCTCGAAACCGCTCGCCGGCTCCGGATCGAGCAGCAAAATGCGCGGCTCAACGGCGACACCGAGATCCGCAGCGATGGCCTTGGCGTCGAGAAACAAGGTCAGCTTCGGCCACTTCGCCTGTCCCGGCAGCGCATTGCCGCCCAGGCGCAATCCACTGCCCGGAAACGGCGCATACAAACCGGTCAAAGCCATCTCTCCGGCAGGCAACATGGGCGCAATCGGCGCGCTTCCCGGCACGTGATCCCACGCCAGCCAGCCGCGATCCACCAACAGCAAATCGGGTTGCCCGTCGATCGCGAACACGCCGATCGCGTGCACGCCAATGCGATTGCCGTTGAACTGCTCGTCCAGCCAGTAGCCGCGATCGGGCAGGTAACGACCCGCCACCCGCAGGTGCGGATAGCGCTGCGCTTCCTGCGCCGACGCATTCGCCTGCGCGAAGTCCAGCGTCGGTGCGCTCGCGGCATTCGCGAACGCGGCAAACAGTTGCCGCTTCTGCGCCGCGCGATCGAGTTGCCACACGCCCAGCGCGCAAAACGCCGCGACGCCGAACGCGGTCAAGATCCAGGCGAACGCCGTCGGACGCTGCCAGCGGCGCGCGGTCATCGTACCGCGGCGTTATACTCGCCGCGCTCCGCCACGGAAAATGCGCCCATGTGGACCACGTACATTGTCATCGCATTCTTTGTCGTGATTCTCTGGAACCTGGGCGCCGGGCTCTACTACATGATGACCGACAAGGGCACCACCGACCGTACGGTCAAGGCGCTGACCTGGCGCATCGGCCTGTCGGTGCTGCTGATCCTGCTCGTGATCGTCGGCATCCTGACCGGCGTCATACACCCGCACAACGTCGGTCGCTAGGCGCTCTACAAAACGTAAACGAAGATAAACAGGCCCAGCCAGACCACGTCCACGAAGTGCCAATACCAGGCTACCGCCTCGAACGCGAAGTGGTGATCCTTGGTGAAGTGACCCTTGAGGCAGCGGAACCAGATCACGCTGAGCATGATCGCGCCTAGCGTCACGTGCATGCCGTGGAAGCCGGTGAGCATGAAGAACGTCGATCCGTAGATGCCGGTGTCGAGCGTGAGGTTGAGCTTGGTGTAGGCCTCGATGTACTCATGCGCCTGGAAATTCAGGAACAGCGCACCCAGCACGACGGTCGCGCCGAGCCAGATCAGCAGATGCTTGCGGTTGCCGGCGCGCAATGCGTGGTGCGCGATCGTGATCGTCACGCCCGACGACAGCAGGATCAGCGTGTTGAGCAGGGGCACGCCCCATGCCGGCATGGTCTGGAAGACGCCGCCAACCTGCGCGGGTCCGTTGGTCGGCCACGCGGCGGCGAAATCCTTCCACAGGAAGAAGTTGGTGAGCGCACCGTCGCCTTCACCGCCCAACCACGGCACCGAGAACATGCGCGTGTAGAACAGTGCGCCGAAAAACGCCCCGAAGAACATCACTTCGGAGAAGATGAACCACATCATGCCCATGCGGAACGACGTGTCCACCTGCTTGGTGTACAGGCCGCCGAGCGATTCGCCGATCACCGTGCGGAACCAGCCGAACAGCATCGACAGCAGGCAGGCGACGCCGAGCACCATGAGGTATTTGCCGGGCTCGAATTCGTTCATCCACAAGGCGGCGCCGCCGACCGTGAAGAACAGGCCGAACGAGCCGAGGATTGGCCAGTGCGTGCCGTGCGGAACGTAGTAAGCGCCTTGTGCTTGTGAGGACATGGTCGGATTCCGTCAATCAACTTTTGGGTGGTGTTTCGGTTGGCGCTTGTTCGACCAGTTTCCTGGTCGCCGCACGGTTGTTGTAGAACGTATACGAAAGCGTCAGCGTATCGATGGTCTTCGGCAATTTCGGATCGACGATGAATTTCACCGGCATGCGCCGCGATTCGCCGGGCTTTAGCGTCTGCTCGGTGAAGCAGAAGCATTCGATCTTGTTGAAGTAGGGCGAGCCCTGCGACGGCGCGATGCTCGGCACCGCGTTGCCGACGATGGCGGATTGCGCCTTGTTCGCCGCGTCGTACCAGGCATCGTTGACGGCGCCGGGATGCACCTTCATCTCGACCTGCTCCGGCGCGAACTGCCAGTCGAGCTGGCTATTGACGTTGCCGACGAACTGCACCGTGACCCAGCGCGATTCGTCCACCGTGAAACCCTTGCCGCTGTCGGCGGTGTTGTAGATCTTGTTGCGGAACACGTGCTCGCAGGCGATGCGGTACAGCGGCACGCAGGCGAACCCGAACAGGAACATCGCTCCGCACACGCCGAGTGCGCGCACGAGGAAACGCCGGTTGCGCCAGGTGGTATCGCCGGACATCAGTGCGACAACCCTTGCGACAGGAAGAACAGCAGGTAGATCGCCACTGCCACGATCGCGACGATCCACGCCGTGCGCCGCGCGGCGGCGCGGCGTTGCTCGGAATCGGATTTGACGGATGTCTGCTTCATTTTGAAAGTGCGTCCATGGATGGACGCTTCTTGATCTTCACGTTCAGGGATGAACGCACAAATCAATGACTGATATCGCCGTGCGCCAGGTCTTCGTCGTGAATGACCGGCGGCGTGGCGAACGTATGGAACGGCGCTGGCGACGGCACGGTCCACTCCAGGCCATGCGCGCCTTCCCATGCCCGCGCCGCGGCCGGCGCGCCGTGCTTCTTCGAATGCCAGAGGATGAAGAAGAACATGAACGGGGTGAGATACATGCCGTAGGCGCCGATCGTGGACACGAAGTTCCAGTCGGCGAAGGCGACGTTGTAGTCGGGAATGCGGCGCGGCATGCCGGCGAGGCCGAGGAAGTGCTGCGGGAAGAACAGCACGTTGACGAACACCATGGTCCACCAGAAGTGGAACTTGGCCCAGGTCTCGTTGTACATCCGGCCGGTCCATTTCGGCCACCAGTAGTAGATCGCCGCGATGATCGCGAACAGCGCGCCGGTGACGAGCACGTAATGGAAGTGGGCGACGACGAAATAGGTGTCCTGGTACTGGAAGTCGGCTGGCACCAGCGCCAGCATCACGCCGGAGAAGCCGCCGATCGTGAACAGGACCACGAACGAGATCGCCCACAGCATCGGCGTCTCGAACGTGAGCGAGCCGCCCCACATCGTCGACACCCAGTTGAATACCTTCACGCCGGTCGGGATCGCGATCAGCATCGTCGCGTACATGAAGTACAGCTCGCCGCCGAGCGGCATGCCGACCGTGAACATGTGGTGGCCCCAGACGATGAACGACAGGAACGCGATCGAAGCGAGCGCGTAGACCATCGCCTGATAACCGAACAACGGCTTGCGACTGAACGTCGGGATGATCTCCGAGATGATGCCGAACCCCGGCAGGATCATGATGTAGACCTCGGGATGCCCGAAGAACCAGAAGATGTGCTGGTACATCACCGGATCGCCGCCGCCAGCGGCGTTGAAGAAACTGGTGCCGAAATAGCGGTCGGTCAGCAGCATCGTCACCGCGCCCGCCAGCACCGGCATCACCGCGATCAGCAGGAACGCGGTGATCAGCCACGACCACACGAACACCGGCATCTTGAGCAGGTCCATGCCCGGCGCGCGCATGTTGAGGATGGTCGCGATGATGTTGATCGAGCCCATGATCGAGCTGATGCCCATCAGGTGGATCGCGAAGACCATCAGCGCGACGCTGTCGCCGCCCTGGATCGACAGCGGCGGGTACATGGTCCAACCGCCGGCCGGCGCGCCGCCCGGGATGAAGAGCGTGGACAGGAGCAGGAAAAACGCGAACGGCAGGATCCAGAACGACCAGTTGTTCATGCGCGGCAGCGCCATGTCCGGCGCGCCGATCATCATCGGGATCATCCAGTTCGCGAGGCCGACGAAGCTCGGCATGATCGCGCCGAAGATCATGACCAGGCCGTGCATCGTGGTCATCTCGTTGAAGAAGTACGGCTGCACGAATTGCAGGCCGGGCTTCATCAGCTCGGTGCGGATGACGCCGGAAAACGCCGCGCCGACGCACACCATGATGAACGAGAACACCAGGTACAGCGTACCGATGTCCTTGTGGTTGGTCGAAAACACCCAGCGATGCAGGAAGCCGTGCGGCTTGTCGTCGTGGTGATCGTCGTGGTGCGCAACGGCATGTGTGGTCATGGCAACCTCAAAAATCTGTTTTTGCGTAGGCGGAATCAGGGAGCTTGCGGCGCGGCCGGAGCCGCTGCCGGCGCGGCCGGTGCGTTGGCCTTGGTGGCCAGGGCTTCCTGCTCATCCAGCCACTTGGTGAATTCGGCCTTCGGCACGGCCTTGACCACGATCGGCATGAAGCCGTGGTCCTGGCCGCACAATTCGGCGCACTGGCCGCGATAGATGCCGGGATCGTGGATCTCGGTCCAGTCGTCGTTGATGATTCCCGGGATCGCGTCCTGCTTCCAGCCCAGTTGCGGCACCCACCAGGCGTGGATCACGTCGTCGCCGGTGACGACGAAGCGGATCTTGGTGTCGGTCGGCAGCACCAGCGGGTGGTCGACGTCGAGCAGGTAGGTGTTGCGTTCGGTGCCACCGTAATCCTTGTCCTTGACCGCCCAGGGATCCAGGCCCGAGCGCAATTCGCGGGTCTTGTCCGAGCGCGTATCCAGGCGCGAGATGAAGCGCACGTGGTAGGGCTTGTCGCCGACGTTGATGTAGTCGTAACCCCACTTCCACTGGTAGCCGGTGATCTTCACCGTCATGTCGGACTTTTCGGTGTAGGCCATCTTGACCATGACGCTGGTCGCCGGCCAGGCCAGCGAAACCAGGATCAGGATCGGTACCACGGTCCAGATCGTTTCCGCAACCGTGTTGTGGCTCCAGGTCGCCGCCACGGCGCCCTTGGATTTGCGGAACTTGAACATGGCGACGATCATCGCGCCGAACACGATCACGCCGATCGCGACACATACGTAGAACCCGTACATGTGCAGGGCGTAGACCTCGCGCGAGGTCTGCGTCACTCCAGGCGCCATGTTCAACTGCCACGGCTCCGCCAGCGCATGCGCGGCGCCGGCGACGGCGGTCAGCACGAGTCCCAATCCCAACTTGCTACGCATCGATCCGCCAGCCTTCATCGTGTTCTACCTTGTTCCGTGTCCCGGTTCGCTGCCGCGCGATTGCACGTCGCGCAGCAGTTGCATCAATCGTTGCGCCAGTTCCCGGCGCTCCGCGTCGTTCAAGCACGCGCCCACTTCCGTTTCGCGTCCATGCGAGCCGACCAGCAGCCGGCTCGGCCATCCCGGCCAGCGTCCCGGCTCCAGGCGCACCTTCATCCAGTACGGATGGTAGTGCGCCGCCGGCGCTCCCGCCGTTGCCGTTACCTCCACGCCGTCCGGCGCGATCGTGACGACCTGTCCGCGGGTGGAAGCCCGCCAGACCCACGCCACGCACCACGCCACCACGGCCAGTTCCAGCACCGCGAAAAACGGTGCCAGTACTACGCCGCGCACGGCTGCCAGCCCGGCAAATCCCAGCGCGGCGATGTTCTGCGCAAGCAGATAGCCGAGCAAACCGGCGCGCGACAGCGAGCGATGCGGCAGGACGACCACCGAAACCGCATCGTGCAGCGCAGTGTCTTTGGCTACCCGGATCATTGCAAGCTGGAACGCCAACCTGTCAATGATAGTGAGCGCGCCCACTTGCGGCAAGTTTGACTTTCCGGCTTGACTTTTCGGCTCGATCATTCGGTTAGGCCGCACGGGCGCGCCCGAATTACAATACCCGCCCCCAACGAACCGCCGCGATGAACCCCATCCTTGCTTCCGAATTGCCCGCCGCCGACGCTGCGCGCGCGCGCATGACCGCCGCGTATTGCCGCGACGAAACGCTTGCGATGGACGAGCTGCTCGCCATCACCGCGTTGCCGCCAACCGAACGCGACCTCGTCCTCGCCCGAGCCACCGATCTCGTCGCACGCGTGCGCGCCAAGGCCGGCCAGCAGTCCGCGGTCGAATCCTTCATGCGCCAGTACGATCTTTCCAGCGAGGAAGGCGTACTGCTCATGTGCGTGGCCGAAGCGCTGCTGCGCATTCCGGACAAGGACACCGCCGACAAGCTCATCGCCGACAAGCTCGGCGAGGCGGATTGGGAAAAGCACCTCGGCAAGAGCGACTCAGTGCTGGTCAACGCCGGCACCTGGGGCCTGATGCTCACCGGCAAGTTCATCAACCTGGGCGAGGACACGCGGCGCAATTTCACCGGCGCGCTGCGGCGCCTGGTCGGCCGCTCCGGCGAACCGGTGATCCGCCTCGCCGTGCGCCAGGCCATGCGCATCATGGGCCCCCAGTTCGTGATGGGCCGCAGCATCCAGGACGCGCTCGACCGCGCCAACGAAAAAGACAACCGCATCTACCGCTATTCCTACGACATGCTCGGCGAGGCGGCGCTGACCCAGCCCGACGCCGCGCGCTACATGCAGGCGTATCGCGACGCGATCGCGGCGCTCGGTGCGCGCGGCCCCTTCACTGACGTGCTCGACGCACCCAGCATATCGATCAAACTCTCCGCCCTGCATCCGCGCTACGAAGTCGCCAAGCGCGCGCGTGTGCATGCGGAACTCACGGCGATGCTGCTCGAACTCGCGCAACTGGCAAAGCGCAACGGCATCTGCCTCACCGTCGATGCCGAGGAAGCCGATCGCCTGGAATTGTCGCTCGACGTGATCGCGGCCGTGCATGCCGATGCGTCGCTGGACGGCTACCAGGGCTTCGGCCTCGCCGTGCAGGCCTACCAGAAGCGCGCGCCGTTCGTGATCGACTGGCTCGCTGAAGTCGCGAAGAAAGTCGGCCGCCGCTTCTGCGTGCGCCTGGTCAAGGGGGCGTACTGGGATTCCGAAGTCAAGCGCGCGCAGGAAGGTGGCCACGCCGGCTATCCGGTGTACACGCGCAAGCCGAACACCGACGTGTCGTATCTTGCCTGCGCGAAGAAGATGTTCGACCACGGCGCTGCGTTCTATCCTGCCTTCGCCACGCACAACGCGCATACGATTGCCGCAATCCACCACATGGCGCGCGG
>JAICYA010000412.1 GCA_025934455.1 Rudaea sp. | reverse complement strand
GGAAGCATCGCTTAAATATTCTGAGTTGCGCCTTTCTTCCCAATAAGCTGTCTGAGAACGACATCTTGTTTGAGGTTGCCGGCGGAGAAAAATGTGCTCGGTTGCGGCTGTTGGTCTGCCACCTGGCGTTGCGGCGATTCTGGCTGTCGAAGCAGGAGTATCCGGCAACCCTTATGGAACTCGTCCCGCAGTACCTGTCTGCCGTACCACTCGATCCTTTTAGCGACCGGGCATTGACCTACAAAAAGCTGCCCGCCGGTTACGTGCTCTATAGCGTCGGCTATGACCACGTCGACGACTCCGGCGCGGCGACCGTGCCGCTGACGTTGCCCATTCCCAAGGGCGACATCGTCGTGGCCGTCGATTTGCCACGAATCGGCGGCGATTCGCGGAGCGAAATCGAAAGCGGTGAATAAGGGCCGCGATCAAATAGACCGACCGCTTCAGGGCTGAGAGGCCGTGAATGAATGCGAGTATTGACGTTTGCCGTGGGTGGGACGCGGGTCGGCCGGTACTGATTTTTTTATCGGCGTCGGCTAGCCCGACGCAGTCGGGACGTTTCGTAGGCGGCGTCATGGTCGCCTCGGACGTTCGCTAGTTTGCCTGATTTATGTCGCTTCCTCCTTTTCCAGTCCTAGGCAGGTCTTAGAGCAACCTCGGCGCGCAATGCCGCCGCGCGAATCAAGTTATGCGCCAACGCGTACCACAATGCGACCGCTTTTACTTTCCGCAAGCCGCGGACAACGAACCTTTGCAGGCCCCGATTGCGAGCTTGGGCGTTGCTGCACTCCGCCGTCGATGCTCGCTGTTTGTAGATTTCCTTGGCTTCCTCCGTCGCCATGCGGGCACGCCACTCTGCCACCGCGGGGCTGTCATCGGCACGTGGTTGGTGAGGATCGCGGTTCGGATCTTTGGACTTCATTGGCGGGGCGAACACGATGGTGCTGCCCTGCGGTGCGCTGACCGTGTCGATGTCTTCCTTTTTCACGAAGCCGCCGTCGACCAGCATCTCAGCCGGAGTTTTGCCGTACCGGTCTTGATGCTGCTCGACCATCGGCGCCATTTGCCCCTGGTCGCCACCGGAGTTCGTCACACCCACACCCGTGATGACCTGCGCATCGGTGGCCGTGGCGAACTGGATGTTGTAGGCCGGACGAAAGCCTCCGTCCCCCATCTTCATCGTGCGCGCCTCGGCATCCGTGGTGGAAGCACGAGCCTTATCCCTGTCGGCCGCTTTTTTGGCCGCTTCAATTTGAGGAATTTGGTTCAACGCGGCACGAATCCGTTCCTCCCGTTCCTTCGCGGCACGTTGCCGGGCGGCACGTTGCCGGTCCGTCGCGCCGGCCGGATCCGCCTCCAATTCCGAACGCAACGCCTCAACCTGTTGCTGCGCTTCGACCAGCAGTTCCTCCAAGGTCGGTTTCCGTCGGAACGAAGCGGCCCCGGCGCTGGCCCGGACCTTCATCCCGTCCTGAGCGACGCGATCCAGCGAGACCAAGCCTTCGGCCATCAGCGAGGCCACACTTTCCGTCAGCAATTGGTCCAGTACATCCACGTGCTGCGTACGGAAATCAGAAAGTGTGTGGTGGTTCATCGACACGCCGCCGCAAATCCATATATAAGCGACGTGCTGTACACACAGCCGGCCCAGCTCGCGGGCGCTGCCCACGCCTCGCAAGGTGGCATACAACCAAAGCGCAAACAGAATCCGCGGGTCCGCAGTCGGGTGGCCTGGTCGGCCCGCGATGGACTTGATTTCGTCGTAAATCGGCGTCAGATCCAATCCTTCGACGAATTTCCATACCATCCGCGCTTCATGATCGTCGGGCAGCATGTCGTTCAACGCGCACGCCCGGAACTCGATCTGATCGCGAACCGCGAATCGCAGCCGAGGTTGTCCGCCATGACGCGGATCCTCGGCACGCGCAGCCGGCTCAACCGCCGGCATTTCGAACAAAAACTGGTCGTCCATTGTGGAATCCGGCCCTGGGGACACCCTCGAATCCATGAATGCAATCAATTTAGCGCCAGACGGCGATTGGTCAACTGTTTAAAATGAAAGATTCACAGCCTCTGACGCCTGAT
>JAICYA010000212.1 GCA_025934455.1 Rudaea sp. | reverse complement strand
GGCCCTGGTCGGGCCGCATCGCGACGGCACGGCATGGATTGTCGGCATCAAGGCGCCGCGTCGGTCGGGACAAGCGGCGGCGCGCATAGAACTGCCGCGCGGCGGGCTCGCCACCAGCGGCGATTACGAACGCGCGCTGATCGTCGACGGCCGGCGCTACTCGCACATCGTCGATCCACGCAGCGGCGAGCCGGTGCAAAGTTTCGCCAGTGTCAGCGTCGTCGCCGACAGCTGCCTCGTCGCCGGTGCGGCGGCCACGCTGGCGATGTTGATGGGTACGCAGCGCGGCGACGCTTACCTGCGCGAACTCGGCCTGCCGCATCTCACCATTCGCGACGACGGCAGCATCGACGGCGATATCGTCCGCATCCACTGAACCCGCTGCGGTTACAATGCGCGCCCGTTTTGTCCGCGCGCTCATGAGCCTGAATCCGCAACAACGCGCTGCCGTCGAATACACCGGCGGTCCCGTGCTCGTGCTCGCCGGCGCCGGTTCCGGCAAGACGCGCGTGATCGCCGAGAAGATCGCGCACCTGGTCGCGCGCAAGGGCATGGCGCCGGGCAAGATCGCCGCGATCACGTTCACGAACAAGGCCGCGCGCGAGATGCGCGAGCGGGTGGGCAAACTCGTGAAGGGTGCGGCGGCGGAAGAGCTCACGCTCGCGACGTTCCACGCGCTGGGCCTGAAGATCGCGCAGGTCGAGCACGCGAAACTCGGTCTCAAGCGCGGGTTCTCCGTGTTCGACGCGGACGACAGCGCCGCGATCATCAAGGATCTCGCGCCGGCCGCGGCGAAAGCGGACGCCCTGTTTGCGCTGCGCAGCCTGATCTCGAACGCCAAGGGAAATGGCTTGACGCCGGAGCAGGCGGCGCAGTCCGCGCGCAGCGCGCGCGAGCGCGAGGCAGCGGATGTCTACGCGCGCTATCAAAAACGCCTCGCCGCGTTCAACGCCGTCGACTTCGACGATCTCATCCGCCTGCCGCTGCTATTGCTGGAATCCGACGACGAAGTGCGCGCCGGGTGGCAGGAACGCATCCGCTATTTGCTCGTCGACGAATACCAGGACACGAACCTCGCCCAGTACCGCCTGCTCAAGCTGCTTGCCGGCGCGCGCGGCGCGTTCACCTGCGTCGGCGACGACGACCAGTCCATCTACGCCTGGCGCGGCGCGAACCCCGGCAACCTTGACGAGCTGGCGCGCGACTGGCCGGCGCTCAAAGTCATCAAGCTCGAGCAGAACTACCGTTGCAGCGGGCGCATCCTGCGCGCCGCGAATGCGCTGATTACGCATAATCCACATGTATACGAAAAACGCCTGTGGAGCGAACACCGCGAGGGCGCGCCGATCCGCGTGATCGCTTGTCGCGACGACGAGCACGAAGCCGAACGCGTCGCCGCCGACATCGCGCACCAGCAGCAGTTGAGCAAGGCGCCGTGGAACGAATTCGCGGTGCTGTACCGCGGCAATCACCAGTCGCGGGCGGTCGAGAAGGCGTTGCGCGCCTTGCGCGTGCCGTACCAGCTCACCGGCGGCACGGCGTTTTTCGAGCGCACCGAGGTCAAGGACGTGCTTGCCTACCTGCGCCTGCTGGTCAATCCCGACGATGATGCGGCGTTCCTGCGCGTGGCCAACGTGCCGCGCCGCGAGATTGGCGTGACGACGCTGGAAAAACTCGGCGAACTGGCACAGTCACGGCATGTGTCCATGCTGCACGCGGCGCACAGCGACGCGGCGCTGAAGCAACTCGCGCCGCGGCCAGCGGCAGCACTCGCCGGTTTCGCCGCGCTGATCGGTGAACTGACCGCGACGATGCGCCAAGCTTCTGCCGCCGACCTGGTCGAGGAAATCCTGCGCCGCACGGGTTTCGAGGCGCATGTCCGCGCGGAGACGAAAGACGAATCCCTGCGATTGCGGCGACTGGAAAACATCGCCGAGCTCGCGGACTGGTTTCGTGCGATGGGCAGGAACGGCGGCCGCGCCGGCGATCTCGCCGCGCAACTCGCCCTGCTCACGAACGCGGATCGCGACGAATCCGGCAATGCGGTGCGCCTGATGACCCTGCATTCGGCCAAGGGCCTGGAATTCCGCTTCGTCTACCTCATTGGCGTCGAGCAGGGCACGCTCCCGCATGCGGCAAGCCTCGACGAAGGCCGCCTGGACGAGGAACGCCGCCTGTTCTATGTCGGCATCACGCGCGCCAAGGAACGCCTGTGCCTGGCCTGGGCGGAACGCTCACGCCGCTATGGCGAAACCATCGCCAACGAACCCAGCCGCTTCCTCGCCGAACTACCGCAGGCCGACCTGCATTGGGACGGACGCGACGCGGAGCAGGACGCCGAGGTGAAACGCGAGACTGCCGCCGCGCACATTGCGCGACTGGCGCAGATGTTTGCGGAGTAAGGCGTCGCTGCGCGCGTAACATGAAGACAACAAACGCGGGTTACCATTGCCCGCTCCGGAGATTTGCCATGTCCATGCGCCGCTTCGTTGCATTGCTTTGCGCCACCCTGCTCGCCGCCTGCGCCAGCGCGCCGCCGCAGAAGTCGGCTGTGCCGGCCGCCGCGTCGGCGCCGGCGCAAAGCCTGGCGGACGACAACCTGAATGCGGTCGCCTGGACGCAGACGGCCGTCGAGCACGATCTGATCCTGCGCGAAATTTATCGGGTCGCACAGGAGAAGCTGGTCGCCGCCGTGGCCGACCGGTCGTGGGATGCGCTGCCGCACGGGGAACGTGCAACGGACCCGAAAAACCTGCCGCCGGCCGTGATCCTCGATGTCGACGAAACCGTGCTCGACAACTCGCCGTACCAGGCGCGCCTGATCCGCGACGGTGGCGAATACAACGAATTCACCTGGGCGCAGTGGTGCAAGCAGGCCGATGCTGGGGCGTTGCCCGGCGCGGTCGCGTTCACGCGATACGCGGCGGCGCACGGCGTGACCGTGTTCTACCTGTCCAACCGTGCCAAGGACCTGGATACGGTCACCCTGGCCAACCTGCGCAACGCCGGTTTCCCGGTCGCCGGGCTGGACAGTTTCCTGGGACTGGGTACCTTCGTCAAAGGTTGCGAGCAGATCGGATCGGAGAAAGGCTGCCGGCGCAAGCTTGTCGGCGCGCGTTACCGCGTGCTGATGCAGTTCGGCGACCAGATCGGCGATTTCGTGGATGTGCTCGCGAATACGCACGCCGGACGCGTCGCCGCCGTCGAGCCTTACGCCGACTGGTTCGGCGAACGCTGGTTCGTGCTGCCCAATCCGACCTACGGTTCGTGGGAGCCGGCGCTGTTCAACAACGATTGGACCTTGCCCCGCACCAAACGCGATGCCGCCAAGCGCGGCGCCCTGCGCACCGATTGAACGCGCGCTGACCGATAATGCCGGCGCGCTTGCCTTGTGCCTGCGCGCTCACTAAAGTCGCCCTCCCGCACCATGCATTGGGGATTTGTCATGTCCAGGTTCGTCCGTTTCGCCCTTGTCGCCGCGCTCGCGGCCGCCGGTTTCGGCTGCAATCAGCAACAGAACGCTTCCAGCCCGGCGACGCCCGCCGCGATCGCGGTTCCGGCGACGCCCGATGCCGCCATTGCCGCCTCGATCAAGGCACTACGCGACAACAACATCGCCGCGTTGATCGGCAACGCGCTGCCGGCTGCCGAAGCGGTCAAGCTCAAGGCCGACTGGAACAAGGACATGAATTCCGAGCCGATTTCGGACGAGGACCGCAAGGAATTCGCCGAAAAGATGGCAGCGCTGACCGCGCCGGACGCCGAAGCGAAAATGTACGCGCAGATCCAGCCCAAGCTGGCCGAGTTCGACAAGCAATCCGCGCAGCAGATGCCGATGATGATCGCGATGGGCCAGGGTTTTGCCAAGAGCGCGATTGCGCAAAACAAGGATCTGTCCGACGCGCAGAAAAAACAGGCCGAAGATCTGCTCGACGCCACCGCGCAATGGGCGCAGACGACCAAGTTCACGGATCCCGCCCTGGTCAAGGCCGCGATCGCCGAGATCTGCAAGACGGCGCGTGCGGTGAACCTGAAGACCGCCGACGAAGCGCGCGCACTCAGCTACGAGCAGGCCATGCAGAAGGCCGGCATCGTGCTCGGCGGTGTCAAGGCGGTGCTCGCCGTGTACGGTTTGAACATCGACAAGACGCTGGATTCGGTGAAGCTCGAGCAGAGCGCCGCCAACGGCGATGCGGCCACGGTCAAGGTCACGTACACCGCGTTCGACAAGCCGTTCACCACCGAAGCGGAAATGGTCAAGGTCGACGGCCGCTGGTACGGCAAGCACGCCATCGAACAGTGGCAGAAACATCAGACTGGAATTGCTGCGACGCCTGAAAAGTCCGCGATGAACGACAGTTTGAAGACCGTGCAAACGG
>JAICYA010000215.1 GCA_025934455.1 Rudaea sp. | reverse complement strand
TGCCACCGCTGCCCGCCGCTCGTCCCGCAGCCGATGCGATGCCCGCACAGGTGGGGCCATTTCGTCTATTGCACGAGCTCGGTGCGGGCGGCATGGGCGTGGTGTACCTCGCCGAACGCCAAGGGCCGGACTTCACCCAACGCGTGGCGCTGAAACTGCTCGATGGCGGCGCCACGCGCATGGCGCGGTTGGCCGCGCGCGAGCGCAATATCCTCGCCGCTCTGGCACATCCGAACATCACCGCGTTCGTCGATGCCGGAATCGAGGGCGGTCATGCCTGGCTGGCCATCGAATACGTCGACGGCGAGCCCCTACTCGAATTTTGCGTGCGGCGCGGGCTCGACGCGCGCGAACGCGTGCGCCTGTTCGATCAGGTGTGCGCCGCGGCCGCGCACGCCCACGCGCAACTCGTGGTGCATCGCGACCTGAAGCCGTCTAACGTACTGGTCAACCGCGAAGGCGTGGTCAAGCTACTCGATTTCGGCATTGCCCTCGTGCTCGACTCCGGCGACGCGGCGACGCCGGCCACGCAGGTTTTCACGCCCGAATACGCCGCGCCGGAACAATTGCGCGGCGAGCGCGTCACTACTGCGACCGACGTGTACGCGCTCGGCTTGCTGTTGTACGAACTGATTTGCGGCAAACGCCTGCCGACGGCGATCGAGCGTTCCGGCGAATGGACGACGGCCGAACTCGCGCGTTTCGCGACGACCGAAAACCACGCGGGTTCCGTTCGGTCGGCGGACACAAAAAACCCGGCGCGTTTGCTGCGCGGTGACCTCGGTCGCATCGTCGCGCACGCCCTGGCGCCGGAGCCGGGCCGGCGCTATCCATCCGTGGCCTCATTGCGCGAGGATCTGCAACATTGGCTCGATCACCGCCCGCTCGGCATCGGCCGGCCGAGCCTGACCTATGTCGCGGCGCGCCTCGTGCGCCGGCATCGCGCGGCCGTTGCGGTCGCCGCCCTCGCGCTGATCGCATTGATCGTCACCACCGCTTTTGCGTTATGGCAGGCGCATGAAGCCCGGTTGATGGCCGCCCGCGCCGATCACGCCCGATCGTTTCTCAACACCCTTTTCCTCAACGCGGATCCTTACAACGCCAAGCACGGCGCCGAGAACATGGTCGGCTTTCTACGCGATGCCGGACAACGCATCGACACGGAGTTCGCCGATGCGTCGGAAATGGCGATCCTGCTGCGGAGTACCATCGCCAGTGCCCTGCTCCGTCTCGACCAACCCAAACCCGCGTACGAACTCTATCTGCGCAACGTCAACCAGGCGAAGGCGCTTTACGGCGCGCAGGCGCCGGAGGTTGGCGAGGGTCTGTCGAACCTGGCGAGAGCTTCGGAAGACAGCGGCGACATCGATGCAGCGCGCAAGCAATACGAACAGGCGTATTCGATCCTAAAAGACGCCGGGGAAGATTACGCGCGCGGGCGGGTCAGCGTCATGACCGGGTTGGGCGGCATGGCGCTGCGGCGCAGCGATTACGCGGATGCGGAGCATTGGTCGGAATTGGTGCTGCGCGAGCGCATGGCACACGAGGGACCGCGCAGTCCCGATATCGCCATGGATTTGCAGAATCTGGCGAATGACGCGATGTACCAAGAGCATTTCGCCAAGGCCCTGTCGCTGGCCCAGCGCGCGCATGCCATGCTGGAGCAGGTACTCGGTCCCGGGCATCCGCGCAGCATCTACGTCGACAACACCCTGGGCATCGCGCAACTGTACATGGGTCATTGCGCCGACGCCGCCGTCACCATAACCAATGCCCTTGCCGTCGCACGCCGCAATCTCCCGCCCGGCGCGCACATGCTGGGCTCGGTTCTGGGAAACCTCGGGCGCGCGCAAGCCTGCGCGGGCGACATTGCAGCGGGGATCGCCAACCTGCGCCAGGCGCTGGCGATCGCCAGCGCGGCGCACGACCTGAATATCGGCACGATCGAATTGCGCCTGGGAACGATCGAGCTGCAAGCGCATGATCCGGAGGCCGGAAAGATCCTCGCCGCCAGCCGCAAGGATTTGTCCGCCACGTCCTCACGTTTTCAGGATGCCAAGGCGAATCTGCTCTGGGCCGACGCGGCGTATGGCGATGCGCTCGTGGCCGATGGCAAAGCTGCTGAGGGCGAGAATCTCGCACGCGAAGCCCGCACCAGGATACAAGCCTATAAGGATTCGGACAGTTCGACCCTGGCGGAAATCGACCTTTTGCTGGCCGATATCCGATTACGCCGATCGGATACGGCGGAAGCGCATACCCTGCGCGAAGAAGCGCTGCAGATCTTCCAGCGCGTCTACGGCGCGGATCACCCGAAGACGCGCGCGCTGGCCGCGCAATTGAGTACCGCAACCGCAGGCTGAGGTCGCATCGATGGATCAGGCCGCGAACGTCACCGCGTATACCTGCGGCAGGCGTGCATCGAGCATGGTCCAGCGATCGCCCTGATCCTCGCTGATCCACACGCCGCCGGTCGACGAACCGAACGCGAGGCGGTCGCCGCTGCTGTCGATCGCGAGCGCGTGACGCAGGACGAGATCATAGGCATCGTGCTGCGGCAGGCCGTTGCGCAACACGTCGAAACTCTTGCCGCCGTCGCGCGTGCGCGCGACCACCACTTTTCCGTCGACCGGAATGCGGCGTTCGTCCTTGGTCGCCGGCACGAACCAGGCGGTGTCCGCGTCGCGCGGATGCACGGCCACGGCGAAACCGAACACCGAAGGCTGCACGTTTTCGATTTCCTGCCAGTCGCCGCCGTTGTTGCGGAACACGCCGTTGTGATGTTGCGCCCAGAAATGATCCGGCTGGTCACGGCACTGCACGATACGATGCACGTCCTGCGAATTCGGTTCGTAGGCGCGCTCTGGCGGCATGTAGGCCGCGCGCATGCCCTGCGCGCATTGATCCCAGGTCGCGCCGTCGTCGTTGCTGGCCCAGACGCCGCCGGTGGAAATGGCGAGGCGGATCATGCGCGCGTCGTTCGGGTCGATGCAGATGCTGTGGATGCCCGGCTGATCGAATCCGCCGCCGAACCACCGCTTGCGTTCGGGCATGTCCCACAGCGAGCGCACCATCTGCCAGCTCGCGCCGCGATCGTCGGAGCGAAACAGCCCGCCCGGAATCGTACCGGCCCACAGGCGTCCGGGCTGATCCGCGCCGCCGGCTTCCAGAGACCAGATCAGGCGCAGCACCGCTGGCACCGGCGGCTTGCCATCGCCGGTGACGACTTCGTCGCCTTCCGCGAACGCAGGAACCGCGCATTCGGTCCATGTCGCGCCGCGATCCATCGAACGCTGCAACTTGTTGCCGAAATGGCCGAGGTCCAGCACCGCATACCAGGCGCCGTCGCGCGGATCGACCGATGTGAGCGCGATGTTGTCGCCGAGGAACGCCTTGCGTGCGATCTGCCATCCCTTGCCGCCGCGTTCTAGCACGAATAATCCCTTGCGCGTGGAGACCAGTAATGAGTCGGACATTTCAGCCTCCCGAGAGGGCCTGCATCACATAGATTTCGGAATCCGCGCGCAGCGCCTGCGCAGGATGACGCTTGTCGGCGATCGCGGTACCGTCGACGAACACCGCGACGTGATGGCGCACGCCGCCGTGTTCGTCGAGCACGTAGCCGCGCAGGTTCGGATAACGCGCGAACACACCGTCGAGCGCCTCGTCCAGGCGCGCACCGGGAACCTCGAGCGCGATCTCCCGCGACGGGCTGCCGGCACTATCCGGCAGCCAGCGCGCGAGCGCAGACGCCAGGACGACACGGGCCATCGGTTCGATGGATCAGCCGCGTGCGTCTTTTTTGGCGTGCTTCTCGGCGCGCTTTTCCTTCAGCGTCTTGGCCGGTTTTTTCTTGGTGTCTTTTTTCTGGTTCATGCCCTTGCTCATGGCGTTCTCCTGTCGTGGGTGGATGCCGTGGAAATCTTAACACCGGCTACGCGGCGCGATGCAAGGCCCAGAAGCCGATGTCGCGGCGCAGCGTGTAGCCCATGCGTTCGTAAAGCTGCAGGGCGCGCACGTTCTCATGGCTGACGTGCAGGAACGGCGTGCGTCCGTTCGCCAGCGTGTCGTTGGCGAGATACGCGGTCAGGCGGCGCGCGTAGCCGCGGCCGCTGAAATCCGGATGCGTGCAGATCGCGCTCATTTCCGTGTAGCTGTCGGTTCCCAAACGCTCGCCGATCATGGCCGCCAGGCGGACATCGCCACGCTGGTCTGGCATGTAGATGCCGAAGTAACGGCCCAGTTCCATGGTGCGTTCGCGGAAATAATGCGGATATACCAACGCCGTCAGCGCCAGCACGTCGGCGCGGTGCGCCTCG
>JAICYA010000416.1 GCA_025934455.1 Rudaea sp. | reverse complement strand
GGCGATGGCAGAGCATTTTTATCCCTTGCAGGCCTTGCTTTACACGGTGGCACTGCATCGCTATCTGCGCGTACGCCTACGCGACTACTCGCCGGAGCGGCATCTGGGCGACAGCGTCTACCTGTTCCTGCGCGGCGTCGGCCTCGCGCCCGGCGCGGGCGTGTGGCGGCGGCGCTGGCCGGCGGCGCTGATCCGCGATCTGGACGATGTTTTCGCGGGCGCGGAGGTGGCGGCATGAACGCGACATCGATTCCCGAACGCGATTTCGATTTGGCCCTGGCGCGCTGGGTGCGTCAGCGCAGCGGCTCGGACCTGCTCGCGCGCGCGGCGGGGGCGGTCAGCCAAGCGGAAGCGCAAGGACATGTGCGTTGCGATCTCGCCGCCGATGCCGGGTTCTCGGCGACGGAAATCGAAGCGTTGCGCGCGCAGGCGTGGGTCGGCAACGGTGATGCGTTCGCGCCATTCGTTTGCGCGGACGCTGCGAATTTGTATACCTGGCGCAACTGGTTTCACGAAACGCGGCTCGCGCAGGCTTTGCGCGAGCGCGCGGCGGCGCGTGCGCTGCCGCTGGATGCGAAAATTCTTGCCGGGGACGTGAACGAACTGTTCGCCGGCATGGATGCGAAATCCACGCATTGGCAACGCGCCGCCGTTGCCGCCGTGCCCGGCGCGCGCGTGTTCGTGCTCACCGGCGGTCCCGGCACCGGCAAGACCACCACCGTGCTGCGCATGCTGCTGATGCTGCTCAAGCATGCACTGGCCTGCGGATTGCCGGCGCATCCGGCCATCGCGCTCGCCGCGCCGACCGGCAAGGCCGCGCAACGCCTGTCCGAGTCTGTCGCCCGCGAGGCGGGCAGACTGGAATTGACGCTGGTTGTCGATTCCGCCTTCGTGCCGCTGCTGAAACACGTCGCTTCGACGCCGGCGCAAACCTTGCATCGCCTGCTCGGGTTCAATGCGCGCAATGGCGAATACGGCTTCGACGCGGATGCGCCGCTGCCCGCCGACATCGTGATCGCCGACGAGGCATCCATGATCGACCTCGCCGTGATGCGGCGCTTGTTCGATGCGCTGCGTCCGAACGCGGTGCTGATCCTGCTCGGCGATCCCGCGCAGTTGTACGCGGTCGAGGCGGGCAGCGTGCTCGGCGATATCGTCGGCAGCGTGCCGGAAAACCGCGTTCCGCAGGCGCTGGCGCAGCGCCTGTCCGTCGCGCTTGGCACGACGCCTGACGCAGTCGACGCGCTCGATGCACCGCCGCCGCTGGCCGGCCAGGTGCTGACGCTGGAACACAGCTTCCGCGCCGGCAAGGATTTGCAGTCAGCGCTCGATGCGCTGCGCCGCGGCGATGGCGAATGGGTCGAACGAATTCTTGCTGTCGAAGGCGGCGATTTGGATTGGAATCGCTGCGACGACGAAGCGCAACTGCGCGTGAATATCGCCGCATGGATCGCCGCGCACGAAAACACATTTGCGCGATTGATGCGGCCCGATATCGAACCCGCCAATGCGCTGCGCGTCCTGCGCGAGGCGCAAATCCTGTGCGCGCTGCGCGACGGGCCGTTCGGCGCGGAAGGCGTCAATGCACTGGTGTCGCGACGGCTCGCCGCCCGTTTCGGCTTCGATGCCGGGGCAGTCTGGTATCACGGTCGGTCCGTCATCGTCACCCGCAACGATTACGCGCGCGGCCTGTTCAACGGCGACGTCGGCATCGCGCTGGATCGCGGCGACGGCTTGCGCGTGTGGTTCGATGCCGGCGACGCAAACGGTCCGCGCAGTTTCTCGCCGCGCGCGCTGCCTGCGCACGAAACCGCTTGGGCCATCACCATCCATCGCAGCCAGGGCTCGGAATACGATCGCGTCGCGGTGTTGCTGCCGCCCGACGCGCAGCACCGCATTCTCAGCCGCGAACTCGTCTACACCGCCGTCTCGCGCGCCCGCGCGGGCGCGACGCTGTGGTCCAGCGCCGATTCACTGCGCGCCGCCGTGGCACGACCGGTGATGCGGCGGAGTGGGTTGGGGGTGAGGTTGAGGTGATTTGTCTTGATCACTCATTACCGGCAATG
>JAICYA010000261.1 GCA_025934455.1 Rudaea sp. | reverse complement strand
TTGTGCTGCGTTACGAGGACTTGCTGGAAAAGCCGGTGAAATGGTTCGGCAAGGTGGCGCGCCTGGTCGGACTCGGCCAGGATCGCGCACGCCTCGAACGCGCGATCGATCACGCGGGTTTCCGCGTTCTCGCCGGCATGGAAAAGCGTGACGGTTTCGTCGAGGCGGCAGGCGACAGCGCGCGCTTTTTTCGCGATGGCCGCAGCAACCAGTGGCGCGAGGCGCTCAGCCGCGACCAGGTCGCGCGCATCGTCGCCGCGCATCGCCAGCAGATGACGCGGTTCGGATACGTGCCGGCGGGGTACTGATCAGGCAGTCTGAGCGCTGGAGATCAACTCCGCCGCACGCTCGGCAATCATGATGGTCGGCGCATTCGTGTTGCCACCGGGCAGGCAGGGCATCACCGAGGCGTCGACCACGCGCAGTCCGGCCACGCCGCGCACGCGCAATTCTGAATCCACGACTGCTGGTTCATCATTGCCCATGCGGCAGGTGCCGACCGGGTGATACACGGTTTCGGCCTTGCGCCGGATGAAGGCGGCAAGGTCGGTGTCGCTGCGCGCATCCTCGCCGGGGAAGATTCCCCTGCCACGATAGGCGTCGAATGGCGCGGCGGCGAAGATTTCGCGCGCGACCTTGGCCGCCGCGATCATGGTGCGCAGGTCGGCCCCTTCCGCGTCGCCCAGGTAGTTGGCGCGGATCGCCGGTTTGTCGGTCGGATTGGCCGATTCGAGCCGGATCGTGCCGCGGCTGTGCGGACGCAGGTTGCAGGCGTGCAGGGTGTAACCGTAGCCGGGCAGGCGGTGGCGGCCATGATCGTCGAGCAGGGCCGGGATGAAGTGCAACTGGACATCGCAGCGCTCGTCCGGGGCGAGCGACGTGCGCACGAAGCCGCCGCCCTCGGCGATGTTCGACGTCCCCGGTCCGTCGCGGCGCAGCAGGTACTGGAGCGCAACGGCCACGTCGCTGAGTCGGTCGTAACTCACCGGTTTCGTGCATTGCTGCAGGGTGCAGATGTCCAGATGGTCCTGCAGGTTCGCGCCGACGCCGGGTAATTCGTGTGTGACGCGGATGCCCATGTCGCGCAAGTGGTCGGCTGGTCCGATGCCGGACAGCATCAGCAACTGCGGCGAGTTGATCGTGCCACCGCACAGGATCACTTCGCGACCTTCCGCGCGCGTCAGGCGTCCGTGGTGGCGATAGTCGACGCCAACCGCGCGGTGGCCGTCGAGCAGCACGTGCTGTACGGCTGCGCGCGTGAGCACGCGCAGGTTCGCGCGTTCACGCGCTGCGCGCAGGTAGCCGGCGGCGGTCGAACAGCGCGCGCCGTTCTTCTGCGTGACCTGGTAGAAGCCGACGCCCTGCTGGTGCTCGCCGTTGAAATCGCGATTGAGCGCGTGGCCGCAGGCCTGCGCTGCATCGACGAATGACTGGGTCAGCACGCTGTGGTATTTCAGGTCTTGTACCGCAAGCGGCCCGTCCGCGCCGTGCAGCGGGTCGACCCCGCGCGCATTCGCCTCGGCGCGCTTGAAAAACGGCAGCACGCCGTTCCAGTTCCAGCGCTCGTCTCCGATCAGCCGCGCCCATTCGTCGTAATCGCGCGCGTCGCCGCGGATGTAGCACATGGCATTGATCGAACTGGAGCCGCCGAGCACCTTGCCGCGCGGCCACCACAGGCGACGGTTGCCGAGCTGGGGTTCCGGCTCGGTGTAGTAGTCCCAGTTGATGCCCTTGCGGTTCACCATCTTGGCGATACCGGCCGGCATGTGGATGAACGGATGCCAGTCGCGTCCGCCCGCCTCGAGCAGCAGCACGCGATGGTGCGGGTCCGCGCTCAGCCGGTTCGCGAGCACGCAGCCGGCGGAGCCCGCGCCGACGATGATGGTGTCGTAGATCATGATGTTGCGAGGCTACGGCGCTGCGCTAGAGCAGATGCTCCATCGCGGCGCAGCAATCACGCGAGCACTTCCACCGCATCGCCGACGCGCAGCGCGCCGGTGCCGCGCGGAATCAGATTCTGGCCGAAGCTCACGCCTTTCGGCGTCCTGCGGTAGGTGAGCAGCGCGCGCAGCGGTTCTCCGGATGGATCGAACGCGCCGCGCTCGAAGTCCACCGTCGTGAACACGCAGCGGATGCAGGGCTTGGCCACGTCGAATTCGATGCCGCCGATGCGCACGCGTTTCCATCCGTCTTCGGCATGCGGCGCGGTGCCGGCGATCACGAGGCTGGGCCGGAAACGCAGCATCGGCACGGGCTGCGCCAGCTTCGAGTTGAGCAGGTCCAGTGCGGCCTGCGAAATCAGAAGCAGCGGATAGCCATCGGCGAAACTCACGATGTCGCCGGGTCGCGAATGATCCGGATCCACCGCGCGCAGGCAGTCGGCGTCCATGTGCGCGAAACGCACGGGTACGCCGAGGAAGGTGCTGATCCAGGCGTCGGCAGCGGCATCGGCGACGCGCGCGGCGACGCGACTGCCCCAGACTTCGACTGTCAGCCGCGCGAGGTCCAACGCAGGTGCGAGACGCAATTCCGGCATGTCCGGTGCGCGCAGATGCAACGCAGCGCCCGTCGGCACGGCGCGGATCAAGGTCAGGCGCGGATGCTGGCGGCCGGTCAGGAATTTCCCGTTCGCATCGACCACCATCCAGCGCCGATCGTGTTCGAGACCACGTGCTTCCACGCGTGCCGAATCGAGCGGCAGCGGCGCGCAGGACTTGAGCGGATAGACATGGATGGACGCGAGGGCCGGTGTCATGGGGGCATGTTACGCTACGCGCCAGTCACGTCGAGGGGCATGGATGAGCGATCCGCATTCCCAGGCCACCACAACCCGCACGGCGCGCTGGCTGCGCGTGGAGCGTGGCGAGTGGCCCGCGGTGCTGCTCGGCTTCGTGTATTTTTTCTTCGTGCTGACGGCGTACTACGTCATCCGTCCGGTGCGCGACCAGTTGTCGGCGGCGGTCGGTTCGATCGCACTACCGATTTTCTACAGCGCCACGTTCGTCGTCACCCTGGCGCTGACGCCGTTGTTCGGCGCTCTGGTCGCGCGCTTCAAACGCCGTCGCTTCGTGCCCGTGGTGTACGTCCTGTGCATTGCCGGCACGCTCGCCTTCGTGCCCCTGTTCGAGATGCAGGCGCAGATCGGCCCACGCCTTCTCGGCACGATTTTTTTCGTCTGGGGCAGCGTCTTCAACCTGTTCGTGGTCGCCGTGTTCTGGAGTTTCATGGCCGACCTGTTCGATGCCGAACAATCGCGGCGTCTGTTTCCGCTGATCGCCCTCGGCGGCCCGCTCGGAGCCATCGCCGGGCCGATCCTCACGCGCGAACTGGTTTTTCGCGTCGGCATTTCCGGGTTGCTGTGCGTGTCGGCGGCCGCGCTTGCCGCGACGCTGGCGTGCATCTTCGCGCTGTTGCGCTGGTCGCGTGCGCATCCGGTGCGCGGCGATGCGCAGCGCGACGAGCGCATCATCGGCGGCGGGGTGATGGCGGGCGCGGCGATCACGTTTTCTTCGCCGCTGCTGTTCCGCCTCGCCGTGCTGATGCTGCTCGGCGACAGCGTCGGCACGGTGGTTTATGCGCTGCTGGCCGATTACAGTCACGATCACTTCCACACCGCCGCGGCGCGCATCGATTTCGCC
>JAICYA010000350.1 GCA_025934455.1 Rudaea sp. | reverse complement strand
CTGTAGGGAACGCCCTCCGTGGCGTTCCGCAAATTGCGAGTTGACGTCGCCACGGGAATTCGCGGAACGCCACGGAGGGCGTTCCCTACAGAAAACGACCTTCACCGACCGCAACGCCTGGCGTACGACGGATGTCGGGCTGGAAAGCCTGACCTACTGGGAGGGGCCTGCCGTCCATCACTAGCCCGGATTATTCACCGGCCCATACTAACCCGAAGCGCAAGCGAGGACGATCGACGAACTTACCTCGCTGGCGCTTCGGGTTAGTATTGGACAGACTGCGGCCGTGATGCGGGGGCTGATGAATAATCCGGGCTAGTCCGCCCTGACGGAATGACCGTTACAACCGGCACGATTCCGGGCCCGTCTGGCGGCATGCCACTGTGATAGTAGAAAGGCTCTAACTATACTTGAAACGCTCGGCCGTCCAGAGAAAGTGGTGGTGGCTGGCGCCGACCTGCAACTTTGAGGAAAAACCTTCGATGCCCAAAGCGTTGACCATTTCGGGGTTGGTCGTAGCCTGTTTGTTGCTGCTGTTGTTCGGGCTCGACCTTGCCCTGAAAGTGCCGTTCAACCGCGATCAGCCGGCCATGGACATCGGCTTCGTGATCTGCTCGCTGATCTTGGGCTATCTAAGCTGGTCGGCTTATCGCGACATACCGTGAATTCTTCGAATCACAAAATCTCGCCGATCGACTGGCCGTAATTCAAAATCTCCACCGGCCGGCCGGCTTCATTGAAAAACGCCTTGCGGTAGTCGATGCCAAGTTGTTGGTAGATCGTCGCCAGCACATCCTGGTGGCTGATCGGGCGTGTGCGCGGCGCCTCGCCCAACGCGTCGCTTTCGCCGAGGATGACGCCCTGCTTAACGCCGCCGCCGCAGAGCACCGTGGTGTAGACCATGGGCCAGTGATCGCGGCCGGCGTCTTTATTCACTTTCGGAGTGCGGCCAAACTCGCCGCCGATCAATAGCAACGTCGTGTCGAGCAGCCCGCGCTGGTCGAGATCTTCAATCAGCGCCGAGAGGCAAATGTCCCAAGGCGGAATCAACGCTCGATGGGCCGTGAAATTGTCTTTGTGCGAATCCCATTGCCCGTCGACTCGCACGGTGACAAACCGCGCACCCGCCTCAACCAATCGCCGCGCAAGGAGCAGGCTCTGCGCCCCAAAGCTCCCGGCGCCGTACCGCTCGCGCAGCTCCTGCGGCTCTTTGTTGAGATCGAACGCCTCGCGAATGGCCGGGCTGGTTACCAGCTCCATTGCCCGGGCGGTGAACTTGTCCATGCCGTCGATCGCGCCAGAAGCGTCGGCCTCGCGGCGAAAATCGTCGAAACGCTGGAGCATTGAGCGGCGGCGATCGAGCCGGGCCTGATCGACGCCGTCGGGCAAGACCATGTTCCGCACCCTGAAGGCCGGGCTGGTCGGATATCCGAATGTCTGAAACGGATTGTGTTCGACGCCCAAATAGGCCGCGTTCGAGCTGGGCAGCGCCGTCATGGTGGCGATATAGGGCGGAATGCCGCTGGCCCGCGGCCCAAGCTCCTTGGAGACGATGCTGCCAACGCTGGGAAACTCGTTGCCAGGATCTCCTTTGGTCGGGCGATATCCAGTGAGCACGGTATGAACGCCTTGCCCGTGCTCGGTCTGGTCGTGATAGACACTTCGCAGAATCGCCAGCTTGTGGCAGAGCCTGGCCAGCTTCGGCATATATTCGCCGACCTGATAGCCTGGAATGGAAGTATCGATTCCGGTGAACTCGCCGCGATACTCGACCGGCGCCTGCGGTTTGAGGTCCCACGTTTCCAGGTGGCTTGGGCCGCCCGCCTGAAAGACGACAATCACGCTCCGCTTTTCGCTCTCCGGCGTGCCGGCCACAGCTTCGCGCCGCAAGAGATCGGCCAGCGCCAGCCCGCCAAAGCCGACAGCCCCAGTTTGCAGGAAGCCGCGTCGGGAAACGCCGCCGGGCGTCGGGCCAATATGAGGACGATTAAAAATCGGATGGTGCAACATCAGGTGAACAACGACCTATGGAGCGAGGATAATCAAGGTAGCGGGGCCGCCTGTCCTAGAATCGGGGTTCATTCTACCACGGCATTGCGACACTGCCACAAACCATGAAAAGGCCACAGGCGGTTGACGGTAAACAAGTCGCCCCGCACCGGTACAACCTGGGCCGTTAAAAACTTAGGCTTGAGTTCAGTTCGTCCCTATACTCGTTCTGTTCCGCTGCTGCATGCGACTTGTAGGGTGGGACAAGATTGCGTAGCAATCGACGGCCCACCATCACAAAATGGTGGGCCGGCGCTCGCCAAGGCGAGCTTGTCCCACCCTACGCTCCGCTCACGCGGAACAAAAACAACTCAGCTTCAAATGCGCTTTATGGCTAAAAAGGCCAAGTTTTTAACGGCCCAGGTACAACCTCCACAATGAAGCCCCGAGGAAGCGTACCGGGGAAATATGGCCTTCAATTTACTTTATTGCACGGTTTTTATGCAACTGCCTTGACTTTGTAAAGTAGGGGGCCGATAATCGAATGTGGCATACCTGAAATCGGCCGGCGGAGACGCCATGGCCGAAAATGATCAGTTTGAGCTTGGAGGCGCGTATGCCAAGCGCATGCACAAGGAGTGAGTTATGCCTCAGCATCACGGAATTGATCCACGTATTCTCGGGCAGCGCATCGCCGAAGCTCGGAAGGCCCGGGGCAAGACGCAAGAAGAAGTG
>JAICYA010000390.1 GCA_025934455.1 Rudaea sp. | reverse complement strand
CTACGAGCATCCGATTCCGAGTCGCGAAGCCATCCTGGCGTTGCTGGAAGAACGCGGCAGCCTGTTGCGCGCGGACGACATTGCCGCGGCGTTGGGTTTGGATGACGCCGAGCGGCGCGTGGCGTTGGACAAGCGCCTGCACGCGATGTTGCGCGACGGCCAATTGCTGGAGAGCCGTCGCGGCGGCCTGGCGCCGGCGGGCAAGATTGGCCTGATTGCGGGCACGGTGCTCGCCAACGCGGAAGGTTACGGGTTCCTGCGGCCCGATGAAGGCGGCGACGACTTGTATCTGTCGCCGGCGCAGATGCGCCAAGTGTTGCATGGCGACCGGGTGCTGGCGTCGGTGGTCGGTGTCGATCGGCGCGGCCGCCGCCAGGGCGCGATTCGAGAAGTGCTGGAACGGCGTGCGCCCCGCCTGGTCGGCCGCGTGGTCGAGGAGCATGGCGTGCTGGTGGTCGACCCCGATGACCGCCGCCTGCTCCAGGACGTGCTGATTCCGCCCGACGCGCGCAACGGCGCGCGCGCGGGGCAGATCGTGGTCGCAGAAATCACCGAGCCGCCGACCCAGCAACGCGGTCCGATTGGCCGCATCATTACGGTGCTGGGCGATCGACTGCAACCGTCGCTGATCGTCGAAATGGCGATCGAAAGCCACGGCCTGCCGCAGACGTGGCCGCCAGAAGCCACGCGCGAAGCCGAGGCCGTCGAGCCGCGTGTGCTGCCGCGTGAATACGCCGGCCGCGTGGACTTGACCGGGTTGCCGCTGGTCACGATCGATGGCGCGGACTCACGCGATTTCGACGATGCGGTCTACGCCGCCCCGGTGCGCGGCGGCGGTTTCAGGTTGATCGTCGCGATCGCCGACGTGTCGTATTATGTGCAGCCCGAAACGGGGCTGGACGGCGAGGCTTTCCAGCGCGGCACCTCGGTGTATTTCCCGGGCTTCGTCGTGCCGATGTTGCCGGAGACGCTGTCCAACGGCATCTGTTCGCTGAACCCGGACGTCGACCGCCTGTGCATGGCGTGCGAAATGCGGGTCGCTGCTGACGGCGCCGTTACGCGCGCCAAGTTTTACCCCGCAGTGATGCGCTCGCACGCGCGCCTCACCTACGACGAAGTGTGGCAGGCGATTGGCGACCGCGACGCCGACGCGCGGCGCGGTATGGGCAAACTGCTGCCGCACATCGAACACCTGCACGCGCTGTACCAGGCATTTGCCGCTGCGCGCAGGCGGCGCGGCACCATCGAGTTCGAGACCAGCGAAGTCGAGTACCGGCTGGACGCGAACGGTGAGGTGGTGTCGCTGGGCGCGCACGCACGCAACGACGCGCACAAGCTGATCGAGGAGTGCATGATCGCGGCCAATGTCGAGGCGGCGAGGTTCCTCGAAAAAAAGAAAATCCCCGCACCGTTCCGGGTGCACGCGCCGCCGCCGGCCGACAAGTACGAGGATCTGCTGGCATTCCTGCGCGAGTATAAGCTGACGCTGCCGCCGCTGGCCGAGGTGACGCCCGGCGACTTCGCGGAGCTGCTGCAGCGGGTGGCCGAGCGCGCCGACGCCGAATTGTTCCGCAGCGTGTTGTTGCGCGCGCAGAGCCTCGCCAGTTATCAGCCGGCGAATCAGGGACACTTCGGTTTGGCGCTGGACGCCTACGCGCATTTCACCTCGCCGATCCGGCGTTACCCCGACCTGCTGGTGCACCGGGCGATCCGTTATGCGCTCGCGGGCGGTACGCCGGCGGCGTACCTGTACACCGAAAGCAAAATGGCGACGCTGGCCGCGCATTGCTCGCGCACCGAGCGCCGCGCCGAGGAAGCCGAGCGCGACGTGGATGACCGTTACAAGTGCGCGTGGATGGAGCAGCACGTCGGCGCCGAGTTCGACGGTGTGGTGACGGGCGTCACATCGTTCGGTTTGTTCGTCGAGTTGAGTGAGTCCAAGGTGTCGGGGCTGGTGCATGTGTCGCAGTTGCACAACGATTACTACCAGTTCGATGCGCGCCGGCACGAGCTCAAAGGCGAGCGTACCGGCACCGTGTTTCGCCTGGGCGATACCGTGCGCGTGCAGGTGCTGCGCGCCAGCATGGAAGATCGCAAGATTGATTTCCGCATCGCGAGTGGTGAAAGGGACAGGCATGCACCGCGCAAGAAATAGGTGCGCGCCGCGTGCGCGCTACTGCCTTCCCCCTTCCGCAGGAAGGGGATTGAGGGGGATGGGGGCTTCCGCGATCAACGGCATCCCCAGGAAGGGGATTCAGGGGGATGGGGGCTTCCGCGATCAACGGCATCCCCCCGATGCCGCTTGCCGGTGGCGCGCGGCAACGGCCCCCTTCGTTTCGAAGGGGGCGAGCAGT
>JAICYA010000235.1 GCA_025934455.1 Rudaea sp. | reverse complement strand
GGTTTCGTCCAGCCGCTGGCGCGACGCACCAGCGCATTGATGCGCGCCAGCAGTTCCTCGACGTGGAAGGGCTTGACCAGGTAGTCGTCCGCGCCCTGCTTCAGGCCCGTCACCTTGTCCTGCCAGCTCGTGCGCGCGGTGAGGATCAGGATCGGACAGCGCTGCCCGGCCGCACGCAGGTCGTTGATCAACTCCATGCCGGATTTCTTCGGCAGGCCGAGGTCGATGATGGCGACATCGAACGGCACCTCGCGACCGAGGTAGAGGCCTTCGTCGCCGTCGGCCGCCATGTCCACGGCATAGCCTTCGCGTTTCAGGCGTGCGGCCAGCGTCTCGCGCAGCGGAGCTTCGTCTTCGACCAGCAAAATGCGCATGTTCGGTTCCTTGCGTTCGTTTTCCGGACTAATCCGCTTGCTCGGCCGGCACTTCGACCACGCGCACCTGGCCGCTCCTGGTCAGCACCTTGATGCGGTAGATCGTGTGCTTGCCGTAGTGCTTGGTTTCCGCCGAAAGCACCTTGCCGTTGGTTTCATGTTGAACCTTGTCGATCGCCTGTTGCAAGGTGATCTGGCCCGCCCACGCCGCGCCGGCTACGAACAGGGCGGTGAAAATGGCAATGGCAAGGCGGCGTGACATGACCGCATGATAACGCGATGCCCGTGTAATCCCACCTGAATCGCGGCGCTGCTAGGCCGCCCTTGCCTGCGCATGTTCGCGCAGGGACGCGAGCGCCGCCTCGACGGTGCGGAAATCCGCTCCCGACGCGCGCATGTGCTCGCTAAGGTGACGCCGGAACGCACGCGCACCCGGCTCGCCCAGGTACAGGCCCAGCACATGGCGCACGACGTGATGCAGCACCTCGCCACGACATAGCTGCGCGGCGATATAGGGCTCTAGCGCCCGCAACACGTCGTCGCGTGGCGGCAACGGCGTGCCGAACAAGGCGTGCTCGACGCGTGCCAGCACATAAGGATCGTGATACGCCGCGCGGCCGAGCATCACGCCGTCCACGTGCTGCAATTGGGATTTCGCCGCATCCGCATCGACGATGCCGCCGTTGATGACGACCGTCAACTGCGGGAATTCCTGTTTCAGTCGATACACGCGCGGATAGTTGAGCGGCGGGATTTCGCGGTTTTCCTTCGGACTCAATCCATGCAACCAGGCCTTGCGTGCATGCACGATCAGCACCTGGAGCCCCGCGCCGACCAGGATTTCGGCAAAGCGGTGCAGGTCTTCGTAGTCGTCCTGATCGTCCACGCCGATGCGGCATTTGACCGTGACCGGCACGCTGACCGCCGCGCGCATCGCCACCACGCAATCGGCAACCAGCGCCGGCTCGCGCATCAGGCACGCACCAAAGCGTCCCGACTGCACGCGGTCCGACGGACAGCCGACATTGAGGTTGATTTCGTCGTAGCCGAACTCGGCGCCGATGCGCGCCGCCGCCGCGAGCTCCGCCGGCTCATGCCCGCCAAGCTGCAACGCGACCGGATGCTCGCATCGATCGAAGCCGAGCAGGCGCACGCGATCGCCGCGCACCACCGCGTGCGCATGCACCATCTCCGTATACAAACGCGCATGCGGGCTGAGCAGGCGATGGAAGACGCGGCAGTGCGTGTCCGTCCAGTCCATCATGGGGGCGACGCACAGGCGCCGTTGTTCAACGGGAATGGCGGCAGATTCGAACATGCGACGCATTGTAAGGGTTGCGCCCGCGATGACCTGCATCAAGGCGTCGCACCGGGCCGTGTGACAGTCTGCGCACATGCACGCGCCTGCCCCGATACTACCCGCGGAACCCGCCCTGGCCAGGAACGACCGGCACACGCTCGCCGCGTGTTTCCTGGGGCCCTACGGCGAGAATGACACGCTGCTCGAGAAGCTCGTCGTGGAGTTCCTGCGCGACCACGTCTACTGGCGGCGCAATTTCCATCCGGAGGATCCGCCGGCGATCGCCACCGCCGCCGCGCGACATCCGGATTATCTGGCGTTCGAGGCACGCATGCGTCGCGAGCTGCACCAGCTTTCGGCGGCGCTGAAGAAGTCGGTGCCGTTCCACAGTCCGCGCTACATCGGCCACATGGCTTCGGACCTGCTGCTGCCCGGACTCGCCGCGCAGATGCTGACGCTGCCGTACAACCCGAACAACGTCAGCGAGGACGCCGCGCCCGTCACCGTCGACCTGGAAGTGCAGGTCGGCCTGCAACTCGCGCGCATGCTCGGCTACCCGCACGATCCGGTGCTGCCCGCCTGCGCATTTGGCCACCTGACTTCCGGCGGCACGCTGGCCAACTACCAGGCCCTGCGCCTGGCCTTGTCGCTCAAGGCGTTTCCTGTCGCCTTGCGCGCAGCGCAGGTGCCCGACCTCGAATTGCCGCCGGACGACTGGAGCGCGTTCAACCTGGGCGCCAGTGCGGCGATCGCATTGCTTGAGGCGTGGCAGCATTGGCTCGCGGCGCAGCCCGCGGCGGAGCGCGGGCGCTGGCACGACAGGGTTGAAGCGCAACGCATCGAGCAACGCGGCCTCGCCGGATTTTTCACCGCGCATCCGCAACTGCGTGTGCCGCGCGTGCTCGCGCCGGCCACCGCGCATTATTCGTGGAGCAAGGGCGTCAAGCTGCTCGGACTCGGCCGCGAACACTTGCTGGCCGTGCCGACGCGCGGCATGCGCCTGGACACCGACGCACTGGATGCCATTCTCGAGCGCTGCGCACGCGAGCGCGAGCCGGTGCTGCTCGCGGTCGCCGTGCTCGGCAGCACCGAGTACGGCACGGTCGATCCGATCGACGGCGTGCTCGGCGCGCGCGAACGCAGCCGTGCGCGCGGCCTCGACTTCGCCGTGCACGTGGATGCGGCCTGGGGCGGTTACCTCGCCACGCTGTTCCGCAAAGAAGACGGCAGTCTGCGCTCACGCGCCGAAATCGCCACCGAATTCGCACGCTTCCCGACGCCGGCGGTGCACGCCGCGCTTGCCGCGCTCGCCGACACCGATTCGGCCACCGTCGATCCGCACAAGCTCGGTTACCTGCCCTACGGCGCCGGTGCGTTCGTCTGTCGCGACCATCGCGCGATGGCCCTGCTCGCCGAACGCGCCGACTACGTGTTCCACGCCGAAACGCCACCGGATTACCTCGCACGCTACCGCAGCCTCGGCCAGTTCATCCCGGAAGGTTCCAAGTCCGGCGCCGCCGCCGCGGCGGTCTACGTCACCCACAAGGTGCTGCCGCTGCACCACGCCGAATTCGGCCGGCTGCCGCGCGTGACCGTACTGGCGGCCGAGGCGTTCTACGCGCGTGCGCTGCGCTTCGCCGAAGAACAAGCCGGTCGCCTGCGCGTGCTGGTACCGTTCGCACCGGACAGCAACCTGGTCTGTCTCGCGCTCAATCCGCACGGCAATCGCGCGACGGCGCACGCAAACGCGTTCATGCGCCGCTTGCACGATGCGCTGCGCGTCGATCCGCACCTGCCGCTGCAGGCCAAGGAGTTCTTCGGCTCCACGACCAGCCTGTCGCGGGAACTGCTCGGCGACGACGAGGCCGCGCGCATCTTCGGCGCACTCGGCCTGGACATGGCCGCCACGGACGAGCCGCTGGTCATCCTGCGCCACACGCTGATGAATCCCTATCTGCTCGATCGCGAGAACGGCATCAGCTATATCGACCGCTATTTCGATTTCCTCGCGCGCTGCAGCGCCGCGCTGATCCCGGGGATGCCCGCCGCATGAACTTCGCATCGTCCAACTGCCAGCTTCCGCAAACGCGCGCCTGGGTGCACGCCGCCATCGACAAACTCGCGCGCGAAGCCGCGCGCTCGGCCGACACGCACCTGCTCAAGGTCGACGTGCCCGGTCTCCCCGGCATCGATTTCTACTTCAAGGACGAGGCCGCGCACCCAACCGGCAGCCTCAAGCACCGGCTCGCGCGTTCGCTCTACCTGTACGCGCTGTGCAACGGCCGGCTGCGCGAAGGCCAGGCTATCGTCGATGCCTCATCCGGCAGCACGGCGATCGCCGAAGCCTGGTTCGCGCGCCTGCTCGGCCTG
>JAICYA010000221.1 GCA_025934455.1 Rudaea sp. | reverse complement strand
GCGGCGTCGAATGCCGGCACGCCCACGCTTGCGGCGACGCGTCCGACGCTGGGATTCCCGGTTTGCACCGCTTCGACGGCGGTGTGTGCAAGCCATGCGCGCAGTGCGCTCGGATCATCCGCAGCGGGACGCAGGCATTCCACGGCGGCGTCCGGGAGCGCGCCATCCGCATCGACCAGCGCCACGCGCAGCCGCGGCGGATGCGTGGCGTAATGGCCGTCCGTTCCGGCATACAGGCGGCGCACGCGCCAATCGAGCACGCGGCGCTCGAAACTCCACAGCGTGGCGCCGACTTGCGCTTCGTACTCCGGCCAACGCTCGCGCAACACGGCCATGCCCTGCGCGCCGAGCGCGGTGCGGCGCGCTTCGCCAAAACTCGCGCTGCGTTCGTGTTGCACCAGCACGTCGCCGGCAATGACGTGGCGGAATCCGGCCTGCTCGGCGCGCTGGCACAGATCGTTTTCCTCGCCGTAGCCGGACGGAAATGCCGCGACATCCAGCACGCCGACGCGGTCGAATACTTCGCGTTTGACGTACATGCAAAAGCCATTGCCGGTCGGCAGCTGCGGCAGGCAGCCGCCGCACTGTTGTAGCACCGCGCGCTGGGCCTGTTCCAGCGACCAACGTTCGGGGATCGGACAATACTTTTCCAGCTCGGGCACGCTGAACGCACCAGCATTGTCGGAAACCGCGGTGACGGTGCCGATGCGTGCGTCCGCATACGCGGTCAGGCGCAGGCGTTCGAGCCAGCGCGGCCCGACTTGCGTATCGGCATTGAGCAACACCACGTCCGCATTGCCGGCCAACTCGATGCCGAGGTTGCAGCTGGCGGTGTAGCCGAGATTTTTCGCGTTCTGGCGGATCAGGATGTCCGGGCGCCGCGTAAGTCCGCGCAGGATTTGCGCGATGGCCGGATCGGTGCTCGCATCGTCGATCAGGATCTTGCGCCGCGCGACAGGCGTATGCCGCAGCAGCGCCGCGATGCAGCGTTGCACGCATTGCGGCGAATTGTAGATTGGCACGATGATCGCGGCGGGCGGCGCGGATTGCCAAGTTTGCGCTGTCGGCAGCGGCAGATCAGCCAGTGCCTGCAGCGTCCGCGCTTCGCCGCTCCACGCATCCGCGCCGGGTTGCGCGGGCGCGCCGAAACGCACGCGCCACGCCTGCGCCGGATCGCGTCCGTCGGCAGTGCGCAACGAAAACTCCATTTCCGCGTCACCGCTCGGCGCGAACGCAAATTCGCGCGTGAATTCCCCCGCCGCGACCGGCTCGAACAAGGCGCCGTCCAGATGAAGTGCGCAAGGCGCATCCGCACGCAGGCGCAGGACGCGGCCGTCCCAGCCCAGCCACTGCCCCTGCGCATTCATTGCGCCACTTCGGCCACCGGCGCGGCGGCGTGATACGCCGCGAGCACTTCGTCGACCGGGCCCTGCATCACGCTGCGTCCATGCTCGATCCACACCGCGCAATCGCAGACATTGCGGACTTGCGCATCCATGTGCGAGACGAACACCACGGTCGTGCCGCTGTGGATGCGTTCGCGCAGCGCGGCACCGGACTTTTGCTGGAATTCGGTGTCGCCGACGGCAAGCACCTCGTCGATCAGCAGGACATCGGGCTCCACCTGCATGGCCACGGAGAATCCCAGGCGCGCATACATGCCGGTGGAATAGCTCGACACCGGCTGCTCGAAGAAATCGCCCAGTTCGGAAAATTCCAGGATCGCCGGCAGGCGGCGTTCGATCTCGCGTCGACGCAGGCCGAGCATGAGGCCGGACAGGATCGCATTGTCGCGGCCGGACAGGTAGGGCACGAAGCCGAGCGCCAGCGACAGCAACTGGCAGCTCGCGCGCCCGCGCCGGATGCGCCCGCGATCCGGCGCGAGGATGCCGGCGAGTACGCGCAGCAGCGTGCTCTTGCCGGCACCGTTGCGCCCGACCACGCCCAGGCGCGCGCCGCGCGGCAAGGCGAGATTCACGTCTTCCAGCGCCCAGAATCGCGGTGCGCCCAAGCGCAACTGCGCGTTGAACGCGATGCCGACGTTTTGCAGTTCGATGATCGGCTCGTTCATGTCGGCAGCTTCACGTAACGAGGCGTGTAGCGCCGGATCAGATACGTGCCCAGCGCGAAGAACGCGAGCGAAATCGCGGTGACGCGGCCAAGCGCGATCCAGTCCGGCCAGCGCGCATACATCAATATGTCGCGGCCGGCATCGATGAGCTCGACGATGGGATTGAGTTCGAACCAGCGGCGCAGGTCCGGCGGAATCGAATCCAGCGAGAAAACGACGCCGGATATGAACATCACCACCTGCAGCACCTGCTCGATCACGAAACGCAGGTCCGGCACGAAGGGAATGAACGCGGCGACCAGATACGCCACGGCGGCGGTGAAGATCAGCTCCACCAGCAATACCGGGATCAATCCGAAGTAAGTGATGTTCGGCTTGTAGCCGTATGCCCACAGGATCACCAGCAGCAACGAGAGGATGAAGGCGAATTTCACCGTGTCGGCGAGGATCTGCACGCTCGGGAAAACCTGCAGCGGCAACCTCACCTGGCGGATCAGGTTGAGCTGCTGCCAGATCGACAGGCCGCCGTGACTCACACCGGACTTGAACCACTGCCACAAGGTCAGGCCAATGAGCAGGAACGGCACGTAGTCGGGCTGGCCGGTCTTGAGCACCACCGCGAACACGAGATAGTACGTGGCCATGTTCATGGCCGGCTCGATGATCCACCACAGGAAGCCGAGGTAGGAACGCGCGCGCTCGGCGCGCAACTCCGCGTAGGTGGAAAAAAGGATCAGCTCCAGCCAGTGCAGGCGCATGCCGCGTCAGGGTTTTTTCAGCACGGACGGATGGCGCTTGGCCGGTACGTGGAACACCGGCGTGAACTTCTCGCGACTGCCGTCGGTAGCGATGGATTCGACGTAGTACCAGTAGTCCTTGCACGGGTCGATGCCGTCGTCGGCAAATTCGTACTTGTGCGTTTCCAGCGTGGTGCCGTTGCCGAGGATCGGGGTCTTGGTCAGTTTCACGAACGGACCCTTCTCGCTCGTCGCGCGATAGACGTCGTAGCCGAAGTTGTTTTCCTCGCTGGCCGTCGTCCAGTGCGCGGTGTTCTTGACCCGCAAATCCGGCGAAACCTGGGCCTGACTGCCACAGGCGCTGGCCGCCGGCAACAGCGGCGCCGCGCACAGCGCTGCCGGCAGGGCCAGTACGAGGCCGGCAAGGATACGAATCGACGACATGGCACACTCCGAAAAACGCATTGCAGCAATGCCGCGCACGATAGCGGCAGCGCCGTGGCGGCGCAATCGCGGCGTAGCCAATCGCGGCGTTTTGAATCAGGCAGCGTCGAAGCGCACGGTGAACCTCGCCCCGCCGAGCGACTGCGAGCGCGTCACTTCCATACGGCCGCGATAGGCCTTGAGCAGATCCTGCACGATGGACAGTCCAATGCCATGGCCCTGCACGCGCTCGTCGCCGCGCACGCCGCGCTGGAGCAGGCGTTCAACGTCTTCCGGCGCGATACCGGGACCGTCGTCCTCGACCACGATCTCAAGACCGCTGCGCCGCGCGCCCGGTACGGGCAGCGCACGCGCGCTGAGCAACACGTGATGTCGCGCCCATTTGAATGCGTTTTCAAGAAGATTGCCGAGCAGTTCGAGCAGGTCGCCGGCCTCGCCGTAGAAGCGCGCCTGCACTTCGATCTCGAACTCGCACAAAATATTGCGCGACGCGTGGACTTTTTCCAGGCTGGCGACGATTTCCTCGGCGTGCGGCTGCAACGCGATCGGCGCGGCGAACGTGGAATGGCCCGACGCCACCGCGCGTGCGAGCTGATAGGCGACGATCTGATCCATGCGCCCGGCCTGTTCGAGAACGGTCCAGCGCATCGTCTCGCCGCTGGCGCCGGATTCGAGTTCGTTGCGGATCACGGCAAGCGGCGTCTTCAAACTGTGCGCGAGGTCCGCGAGCGTGTTGCGATAGCGGCCGAGGTGCTCGCGCTCGCCGTCGATGAAACGATTGAGGTTCACCGCCAGGCCCGCCAGTTCGCGCGGATAGGCAGTGGACAGGTGTTCGCGCTCGCCGCGCTCCACCCGCATCAGATCGTCGGTGACGCGGCGCAGCGGTCGCAAACTCCAGCGCAAGGTCGCCAGCAGCAGCACGAGCAGCAGCGCGCCGAGGCCGCCGAG
>JAICYA010000135.1 GCA_025934455.1 Rudaea sp. | reverse complement strand
GGCAAGGTCAGTGCGCGCAGCCAGCGCACGCGCTCACCGAATCCCGGCGGCGGAGTGGTCGTTGCGAACAGCTTGCGCGCGGCATCTGTTTCGCCCGCTTCGTTGAGCGCCAGCGCCAGTTCCAGTGCCGTCGCCGCGTCGTCGCGATCGAGTTCGAGCGCACGGCGCAAACTCGGAATCGCGTTGTCGATGTCGTGCAACAAACGCTGCGCGACGCCGAGCGTCTTCCACCACAAGGCTTGATCGGGTTCCTGCGTGAGCGCGGCGCGGGCGAAGCGCATGGCTTCGAACTGGCGGCCTAAATCGGAAAGCAGCAGGGCGAGATTGCCGTTGGTTTGCGCGCGATCCGGTGCGACGCTCTGGGCGAGTTCGGCGAAAGGCAATGCATCGGCCAGACGTCCATGCCGGCGCAAGAGATTGCCCAGGTTCGTCGCGGCATCGGCATGATCCGCACGCCACGCGAGCACTTGCCGGTAACTTCGATCTGCCTCGGCAGGCTTTCCCGCGGCCTCGAACGCGATGCCGAGATTGAACATTGCGTCGATGTATCCGCCGCGCACGGCCAACGCCTGGCGGAACGCCGCGATGGCATCGTCGTGCTTGCCGCTCTGGCGCAGCGCAACGCCGAGGTTGTTGTGTGCTTCCGCGAAGGCGGGACGCGTTTTCACGCACGTGCGCAGATGCTTGGCCGCAAGCGCGGGATTGCCGGACTGCAAGGCCGCGACGCCGAGCAGATGCCAGGCGTCGGCGTTGTGCGGATCGAGCTTGGCTGCCCGCTGGTAATGGCTTTGCGCCAGTCCGATCTGGCCGGCGCGGTGCAGCGTCGCACCCTTGTGCAGTTGTTCGAGCGCCAGGCGCTGGTCGTTGGCGCTCATGCGGCGATCATACCGTCTGAGATCAGGCCATCAGCAGGGCGTTGACGCGGCGCACGTAGGCGGCCGGATCCTCCAGCGCCACGCCTTCGAGCAATTGCGCCTGATCGAGGAGCAGAAGGGCGAGATCGGCGGCATGCGTGGAATCGGTTTCGAGCCGCTTGACCAGCGCATGCGCCGGATTGATTTCCAGCACGGGTCTGGACGCCGGCACTTCGTGTCCGGCTTGCTTCATCAGGCGCTGCATGGCCAGGCCCATGTCGTGCTCGTCCAGCACGATGCAGGCCGGCGAATCGGTCAGGCGCGTGGATACGCGCACGTCGCGCACGCGCTCGCCGAGCAGTTCCTTCAACTTCTTGACCACGCCTTCCGCAGCCTTCTCGGTTTCCTTGCGCGCTTCCGCGCTCGCGCCGCCGAGTTTGTCCAGGTCCAGATCGCCCTTGGCGACATTGCGCAGTTTCTTGCCGGCGTACTCGTTCAGGTAACCCATCATCCAGTCGTCGATGCGGTCGATCATCAGCAGCACTTCGACGTCGTGCGCCTTGAGTGCCTCGAGTTGCGGCGAACCTTTCGCCGCCGCGTAGCCGTCGGCGGTGATGTAGTAAATCGACTCCTGTCCCGCTTTCATGCGACCGATGCAGTCGTCAAGCGAAACCGTCTGCGCCGCGCCGTCGGATTTCGTGGAAGCGAAGCGCAGCAGCTTGGCGATGCGTTCCTTGTTCGCGAAATCCTCGGCCACGCCTTCCTTGAACACGTTGCCGAACGTGTTCCAGAACATGGCAAATTTTTCCGGCTCGTCTTTCGCAAGCTTGTCGAGCAGGTCGAGCACGCGGCGCGTGCAGGCTGACTTGAGCTTTTCCAGGTTGCGGTTCTGCTGCAGGATCTCGCGGCTGACATTGAGCGGCAGGTCGTCCGAATCGACCACGCCGCGCACGAAACGCAGGTAGGCTGGCAGCAACTGCTCGGCCGCGTCCATGATGAAGACGCGTTTGACGTAGAGCTTGAGGCCCTTGCGCTCGTCGCGCCCGCCCAGCATCAGGTCGAACGGCGCCTGTGCGGGCAAATACAACAACGAAGTGAAATTCTGGTTGCCCTCGACGCGGTTGTGCGTCCACGCCAAGGGATCGTTGAAATCGTGCGAGACATGCTTGTAAAACGCCTGGTATTCCTCGTCTTTCAATTCAGCCTTGGGCCGCGTCCACAACGCGGACGCCTGATTGACGACCTCCCATTCTTGCGCGGGCTTGCCGTCTTCACCCTGCTTGGGCATGCGGATAGCGAAACCGATATGATCCGAGTAACGCGCGATCAGGCTGCGCAACTGCCAGTCCTGCAGGAACTCGTCTTCCTCGGTCTTGAGGTGCAAGGTCACGGCGGAGCCACGCTCGGGACATTCCACGGTTTCCAACGTGTACTCGCCCGTGCCGGAAGATTCCCAGCGCACGCCCTCGGAGGCCGCGGCGCCGGCCTTGCGCGTGACCAACGTCACCTTGTCGGCGACGACAAAGGCCGAATAGAAGCCGACGCCGAACTGGCCGATCAGGTTTGCATCGGCCTTCTTGTCGGCGGAAAGCGCTTCGAGGAACTTGCGCGTGCCCGAACTGGCGATGGTACCGATGTTGGCGACGACTTCCTCGCGCGTCATGCCAATGCCGTTGTCGCGGATCGTGATGGTGCGCGCGTCCTTGGCGACGGAAATGTCGATGCGCAGCTCGGCGTCGCCGATCAGCAACTCGGGTTTTCCCAACGCCTCGAAGCGCAGCTTGTCGCAGGCGTCGGAGGCGTTCGAAACGAGTTCACGCAGGAAAATTTCCTTGTGCGAATACAGCGAATGCGTGACCAGGTGCAGGACCTGGGCGACTTCGGCTTCGAACGGACGGGTTTCAGCGGCAATGGTCATGGTGTTTCACCGAAAGGAAAGAGTGTCATCCACGGATAGGGCTGCGTGCGAAAAATTCAAGCCGAACGTGACGCACTGCACGAATCGTGCCCCAGCCATGCCGCGATTCAGGGAGTGTTTCGCATCCGCGACCTAGGCTTCGACTGCCGATGGGGCGGCAATTCCCTTCAGCAATCGAGGTAATCACGATGCGTACCCAGTCCATCTTCCTTCTCGCATTCGCGCTGTCCAGCCCGGCATGGGCCGGCGGCCAAGGTCATCCCGGCGGCAGCCACGGAGCGGCGGTTTCGCAGGCCGCACATGCCGCGCACATGAATGGCCAGCCAGTTGGCCCGGCCGTGCGCGATGTCGCACGCAGCAAATCGCAGGGTCCGGCCCATGCCAGCGCCAATGGCATCGCGCACGCGAACGGACACTCGGTTCTCGCCGGCGCCACTGCAAACCCCAAGACTCACGGCAAGTCCACGAGTCATCACGGGCACTGAGACGATAGTCCAGAAAAAACAAAGCGACCGTCGTTACCGACGGTCGCCTTGGACGAGGAGCACAGACGCGACTCAATGCTCCAAGAGGGATGTTGCGGATTACTCTGCCGCTGAGGCGTGCTTGGTCAGATCTTCCTGAATGCGCGCGGCCTTGCCTTCCAGTCCACGCAGGTAATAGAGCTTGGCCCCACGCACCTTGCCGCGACGCTTGACCGCAACCGAATCGATCGCCGGCGAGTGCGTCTGGAACACGCGCTCCACGCCAGTGCCGTGGGAAATCTTGCGCACCGTGAACGCCGAGTTCAGGCCCGCGTTCTTCTTCGCGATGCAAACGCCTTCGTAGGCCTGCACACGCTCGCGATTGCCTTCCTTCACCTTGACGTTGACGACAACCGTGTCGCCAGGCCCGAATTCAGGCAGCTTGCGAGAAATTTGACGGGATTCGAATTGCTGCAGGATGTTCATGTCTTCACCACTTGTTGGGCTGGATTATATGCCGATATTTCGGCGGATTTACGGCCGATTTTATTAAAATTTCGTATCTTGTTGAAATTCAAGCAAAAGTTTTTCGTCTTCTCGATTCAGCTTCAACTTTTCCAGCAGGTCAGGCCGACGCTGCCAGGTCCGACCCAGGGCCTGTTTCCGGCGCCAGCGCGCAATCGCGGCATGGTCTCCGGACATCAGTACCTCGGGCACGGCGCCCAGTCCATGGCGCTCGGGCCGGGTGTAGTGCGGGCAGTCCAGCAGACCGTCGGAAAACGAATCCTGCCGGGCCGATTCCGCATCGTTCAGCGCCCCTTCCTGCAGGCGTCCGATCGCATCGATCAGCACCGCCGCCGGTAGCTCGCCGCCCGACAGCACGTAGTCGCCGATGGAAATCTCCTCGTCCACTTCGTGCCGCAGAAACCGTTCGTCCACGCCTTCGTAGCGCCCGCACAACAGGATCAAGCGTCCCCGTTGCGCGAGTTCGGCCACCTTGGCCTGGTCAAGCCGCAGTCCCTGCGGGCTGAGGTAAATCGTTTTGGCCGGTTCCGGAGCCGCCGCACGCGCCGCGCTCAATGCCGCACGCAGCGGATCGATCAGCATCACCATGCCCGGCCCGCCGCCAAACGGCCGCTCGTCCACGCGGCGGTAGGCGTCGGTGGCGTAGTCGCGCGGATTCCACGCGTGCACCGCCAGCAAACCGCGTTCCTGCGCCCTGCCGATCACGCCGAACCCGGCGCAACTCGCGACGAAGTCGGGAAACAGCGTGACGACATCCACACGCATTTGGAACTCCTAGAACTCCGGATCCCAATCCACCGTGATCCGGCCCGTCTTCAAATCCACTTCTTTCACGAACTGCCCGGTCACGAACGGGATCAGGCGTTCGCGTTCGCCTTTTACAACCAGCACGTCGTTGGCGCCGGTCGCGAACAGATGGCTGACTTTTCCGAAATCCACGCCATCGACGGTGACGACGGCAAGGCCTTCCAGATCCGCCCAGTAATACTCGCCGCGCTTGGGTTTGGGCAGCGCCGCGCGTGGAACCTGGATCGTCGCGCCGATCAATTTAGCCGCCGCATCGCGGTCGTCGCAGCCGGGCAGTTTGGCAACCATGCCTTTGCCCTGCTCGTGGCCTTGCGCTGCAGCGACTTCGAATTCCGAACCTGCCAGCGTCAATCGCCACGGCCGGTAGGAAAAAATCCGCAGGCGCGGCTCGGTCCAGGACTCCAGCTTGACCCAGCCGTCGACGCCGTGGATTCCGACGATCCTGCCGACCGTCAACAGTCGATCGGCGGACACGCGCGCCGGATCAGGCCGCCTTGGCCTGCTTGCCGGCTTCCTTCATCAGCCAGCGCACCTTGTCGGACAACTGCGCGCCCTTGGCGACCCAGGCGTTGACCTTCTCGGTGTCGAGCTGCAGGCGCACATCCTTGCCGGCGGCGACCGGGTTGTAGAAACCCACGCGCTCGATGTTGCGGCCATCGCGCGCTTTGCGCTCGTCGGCAACGACGATGTGATAGAACGGACGGCCTTTGGCGCCGCCGCGGGAGAGACGAATCTTGACCATGTTTATTTCTCGAGAATTTATCGGGTAAGAATTCACTCGAGCCTACAGGGCACGCACACCGACAACTTGTGCGCAGCAAGGCAATCCGGGCCCGGGAACTGCGTATTTTAGCCTGAATCGGGAAAAATGGAAGCCCTGCAAGGACTTGGGCCGAGGGAACCCTAGCGCAATACCCGAATCTGCAACTGCGCATACGCCCCGCTCGCCGCCAGCGCCGTGATGGTCTGCTCGCCGGTGTCGGCGAAGGCATGCTCGAAGGGTTGGGCGGCGCGGGTTTGCCCTTCCAGCCTGCCGTTCACCAGCCACAGGACATGCCCGTGCTCGGCGCCCAGCGCGCGCAGACGCAGGGTCGCCGGCTTGTCGCTGTTCGGTGCGCGAGCGATCGCGGCGCCATCGGCGACGCCGTCGATGCGAATCGGCTGCGCGGCGTCCAGTCCGTCGGCGGCACAACCGGCTTGCAGCGGCGGCATGCTGCTGGCGCGGCGCAGGTCCGGCGCCAGCCACGGATAGGCCAGCGCCGGCCAGCGCGCAATTTCCACGACTTTCGCGTTCGTCACCTCGCAGCCGGGACTCAGGCGCCGTCCGCTGTCCGAGTCCACGCGCACCTGGACCAGGCCCGCGCTCCAAACCTGCGTATCGCGCTCGGGCAGGGTCGGCGGGATCACGCCATCGAGAATCCACGCCGTGTGTTTTTGCTGGCAGCTATCCGGATGCTTCGGATCGAACGCG
>JAICYA010000487.1 GCA_025934455.1 Rudaea sp. | reverse complement strand
GGCGCGCAACGACGACAACAACCCGGACATCGCCGATTACGTCGGGCGCGGCGAAATGCAGGTGCTGCATTTCTGGAACGACCAGGAATTCAATCTCACGCTGCGCCATTCACTGCGCGGTGGCGCTGCGAACCACGGCTCGGCGCGCCTGAGCTGGAGTTTTCCGCTCGACGGCAACCTGCGCGGCTATGTCGAGATGTTTTCCGGCTACGGCGAAAGCCTGATCGACTACAACCACGCCGCAACTTATCTCGGCGTTGGCCTGTCGCTGCTGGACTGGTAGGCCGCCACTTTGGCGATCACAGGTTCTGGTAATTCGGCCCGCTGCCGCCTTCGGGCGTGGTCCAGATGATGTTCTCGTAAGGGTCCTTGATGTCGCAGGTCTTGCAGTGCACGCAGTTGGCGGCGTTGATCTGCAGGCGCAGGCTGGCGCCCTCGCCGACCATCTCGTAAACGCCGGCGGGACAGAAGCGCGTGCAGGGATTCTGGTACTCGGTCACGCACTTGCCGATGCAGATGTCCGTATCGGGCACCTTGAGGTGAATCGGCTGGTCCTCGTCGTGCTGGGTGGACGCGAAATACACCGAGGCCAGGCGGTCGCGCGGCGGCAGGGTGCGGTCGATCCAGCCGCGCCGGGGCTCCTCGAAGGAGCCGATTTTCAGCAGTGCTGAATGATCGGCGTGATTGCGCAGCGTCCACGGTGAGTAACCTGCCGTGACCGTTTCCCAGCCGGCATTGAGCAGGCCGACGACGAAACCCTTGCGGAAACCGGGGCGGATGTTGCGCACCTTGCGCAGTTCCTTCATCACCGCCGACGCGCGCAGCTTCGTGTCCCAGCCGGCGGCCTCGTTCGTCGCCACGATGTGTTCGGCGGCGAGCATGCCCGAGCGCAGCGCCTGGTGCGTGCCCTTGATCTTGGGCACGTTCATCAGGCCCGCTGCGTCGCCGATAAGGATCGCGCCGGGCATCTCGCATTTCGGCAGCGACTGCCAGCCGCCTTCGATCAGCGCGCGCGCGCCAGCGGACAGGATCTGTCCGCCTTCGAGCAGTGGCTTGATCTTCGCGTGATTCTTGAGTTGCTGGAACGCTTCCCACGGCTTGAATTCGGGGTCGTCGTAGTCGAGGCCAGCCACGAAGCCGATCGCGACGCGATCCTTGTCCAGGTGATACAGAAAACTGCCGCCGTAGGTGCAACTGTCCAGCGGCCAGCCGACGCTGTGCACGATTTTCCCCGGCTCGACGCGGCCGGCGGGTAGTTGCCACAGCTCCTTGATGCCAATGCCGTAGGTTTGCGGATCGCTGTTGGCGTCGAGTTTGAATTTCGCGATCAGTTGCTTGGACAGACTTCCGCGGCAGCCTTCGGCGAGCACCGTGATCGGCGCCTTGATGTCGATGCCCTGCGTGTAGCCGGATTTGTGCGTGCCGTCTTTCGCCACGCCCATGTCGCCGATGCGCACACCGCCGACCGAACCGTCCGCGTTGAAAAATGGTTCTGCGGCGGCAAAGCCGGGATAGATTTCCACGCCCAATGCTTCGGCCTGCGGTGCCAGCCACGCGCACAGCGCGCCGAGCGAGACGATGAAATTGC
>JAICYA010000252.1 GCA_025934455.1 Rudaea sp. | reverse complement strand
GTTCATGCCCTGGCGGCGCAACTCGGCCTTGACCAGCGAGGCGTTCTTGGCGGGCATGTCGCCCTTCATGCGCTTGCCGCGCTTGTCCAGCGCCACCCATTCGTAAGTGGTCAGTTGACTGACCTCGGCCCGCTGGGCGCCGAGCGCACGCGTCTTGTCTGCCCTTGCTTTTGCGGTTGCGGTAGCCGTGGCCATGCGCATCTTCCCCCGATGGTTCGATCTCGAAGCCGGCGCGGCGGCCGGCTGACAAGTCATTTCATACAGCTTAGGTCATTTTCGAAGCGGCAAACCGTGGCGCCTTGCGCAAGTTCCGCAGCGCGGGAGCCCCGCCGGGCGTCATTCCTTGGTCACCCGGTCGATCTCGGTGAGACTGGTCAACCCCTGCTTCACCTTGAGCAGGGCCGAGGCGCGCAGGTCGTTGACCCCGGCGGCCTTGGCCACTTCGGCGATCTGCATCGCATTGCCGCCTTGCAGGATGATCTTCTGGATATCCTCCAGCATCGGCATCACCTGGTAGATGCCCACGCGGCCCTTGTAGCCCTCGTTGCAGCCCTCGCAACCCACGGCCTGGTAGATGGTCAGGCCGGCGTCGATGTCGGCCTGGCTGAAGCCGGCATCCAGCAGCACCTTCGGCGGCAGCTCGATCGGCTTCTTGCATTCGTGCAGGCGCCGGGCCAGGCGCTGGGCGATGATCAGGGTCACCGACGAGGTGATGTTGTAGGGCGCGATGCCCATGTTCATCAGGCGCGCGATCGTCTGCGCCGCGTCGTTGGTGTGCAGGGTGGACAGCACCATGTGGCCGGTCTGCGCGGCCTTGATCGCGATCTCGGCGGTTTCCAGGTCACGGATTTCGCCGACCATGATCACGTCCGGGTCCTGGCGAAGGAACGAACGCAATGCGCTGGCGAAGGTCATGCCGCGCTTGGCGTTCTGCTGCACCTGGTTGATGCCCTCGACGCGGATTTCGACCGGGTCCTCCACCGTGGAGATGTTGCGCTCGGCGGTGTTGAGCATGTTCAGGCCGGTGTACAGCGACACCGTCTTGCCCGAGCCGGTGGGGCCGGTGACCAGCACCATGCCGTAAGGCTTGTGGATCGCATCGACGTAGAGCTTCTGCTGCTCCGGCTCGTAGCCCAGTTTCTCGATGCCGATCCTGGCCGCCGAACCGTCGAGGATACGCAGCACGATCTTCTCGCCGAACAGCGTCGGCAGCGAGCTGACGCGAAAGTCGATCGCGCGGGTCTTGGACAGGTTGAGCTTGATGCGGCCGTCCTGCGGCACGCGCTTCTCGGCGATGTCCAGCTGCGCCATCACCTTCAGGCGCGAGGAGATCCGGTTGGCCATCTTCATCGGCGGGCTGGCCACGGCCTTCAACATGCCGTCCATGCGCAGGCGCACCCGGTACTGGGTTTCGAACGGTTCGAAATGGATGTCCGAGGCGCCGCGGCGAATCGCGTCGACCAGGATCTTGTTGACGAACTTCACCACCGGGGCGTCGTCCGTGGCATTGGCGTCGATGCCGGTGGATTCGGCCTCGTCGCTGCCCACCTCCAGATCCAGCTCGTCGAACTCGCCGGTATCCATGTCCGGCATGTTGTCGCGCATGGAGTTCAGCAGGTTCTCGATCGTCCGCTGCAGCGAACTGCGCTCGACCAGGATCGGCTCGACCAGGCAATTGGAATGGAACTTGATCTCGTCCAGCGCGTGCGACTGGGTCGGGTCGGCGATGCCCACGAACAGGCGCTTGCCGCGCCGGAACAGCGGCAGCGCCTGATGCTTGGTCATCAGCGCCTCGCTGATCAGGTCCAGCGGCATCGTGGTCGGGTTGAGCGAGGTCACGTCCATCATCGGCATGCCGAACTCGAGCGAAAGCACCCGCGTCAGCTGCGCGTTCTCGACCAGGTTGTGATCCAGCAGCCACGCGCCCAGCGACACCTTGCGTTGCGTGCTGTCGACCATCGCCTTGCGAACGTCATCCTCGGGCAGCAGCCCTTCGGACACCAGGCGGCGCGCCATGCCGGTCAGGCCTGCGAGCGACGGTTGCGGTTGCGATGACATAACTTACGTGACCCTTTCCCCGTATGTGGTTGAATCTACCGCAGTCTGGCGCTCAGGTCATCCTTTGCCTGCGCTTCGATCCGATAGGGTGATGCAGCGCACAAGCCGGCAGCCGCGCCAGGCTTGGCGCGGGCCCCGGATGGCTCGCGGGATAGACAAGCAAGAATCGAACCGCATCGGCACGCCGTGTGATCGAATCGCATCATGGGTGTCCCCCGGCTTTCCAGGCAGCGAACTCCGAAGGGCGCAATTGATACCGCGCAATATTGCCTTCGTGCAATTGCAGCAACTCATTGAGGGCCATGGCAACGAAAGCTTCCCTGTCCTCGGCGGCCACGTTATCGCCAGCCAGGGGCTGGATCACCTCGGCTGTGGCGGCGAGGCCGTCACGAACCACTCGGCCGACGACTCGCAACAGCTCGTCGCGATAGCGCAGGCGCAGTGGATCGGGTTCGGGCAGCGCCTGCTTGATCAGGGTGTAGCGGCGGCACGAGCGTTCGTAGGCCCAGGCAAAAACATCGCGCAACAATTCGACGCGGTTGAGTTCATACACGGCCAACGTGCCATCGACATACGCGGCCTTGGGGACATCCACGAACGACAGCGGCGCCAGGTTTTGCTTGATCAAGGGGATGTTCGCCGCGAGCCGGGACACGCGTTTGTTGACGTCAACGAAAGGTTGCAGATAAGGCAGTTGCACCATCACGAAAAACGCTTGTTCAAAAGCATCCTCGATGGCGGTTGCCTTGGCCAGCAAGGTATCGAAGCCGTCGACGATCTGCTGAGGAATGGCGACAGGGTGGTAAACCGTACCCGTGATGCCGATGTCGATCCCGCGCAAGCGTCCACCGGCCCCAGTGTCCGTCAGCAGGTTCTCCGCCAGCAGGGCGTGCAGGTTCTGCAGGGTGTAACGGTTGAACCCGATCAGATCCGCTTGGCCCACCAGCATCTCGATGGCAGCCTTGTGGTTCAGGATCATCTGGGCTTCCAGGCGATCCTTTCCTGCGGCATAGCGGCCGAACTCGACCAGGTTCTGCGTGTCCAGCCGTGAATAGGTGTTGCCTTCCAGGCGGCTCGATGACCACGAAAGATCGACCAGCAGGCGATCCATGACTTGGCGTGCGTACGTTCCGGCCGGTTGCAGATCAGCTTGCGAACGGCCGAGTTCATGCAGATGTGCACGCAGGTCACGCGCCAGGTAGAAGCTGTGGTTGGGCTGGTAATCGTCGAGAAATTTTCGCTGGTAGCCGACCGGCGTGCGCTGGAACAGGGGTCGGCGCATCAGGGTGCGCAGCTCGCTCCCTTCAGGGGAAAGGGGAATGTCGTCGTCGATGCCCGATGGATTCGTGCCGCTGCTGTCGCGAATATCCAGTGCCGAGGATGGCAGGGGGGGGTGGTAACGCCGGGCCGGTCCCTTGCCCTCCGCTCGTAGCCGCCCGTCCCGCACCAGTCGAGCCAGCCTGCGTTGCAGGGTTCGCCGGGGCAGGTTCGGAAAACGCCGACCCAACATGTCGACGGATACGCCGTGGCCGCCGTCTTCGATAGCGGCGACCAAGGTGTCCAGTTCTGCCGCGGTCAAGGTTTTTGGCATGACAGGTGTCTCTCGCAAGAAGTGGCGCAATCGGCATCATGGCCACAATTGCGCCATATAAAGTGGCGCGATGCAAGCGGAAAGGGCCATCGCGCCATATAAAGTGGCGCGATACAAGCGGAAAG
>JAICYA010000071.1 GCA_025934455.1 Rudaea sp. | reverse complement strand
TTTCCGCAGGGCCTGGCCTGGTACTACGACATCCTGATCCGCGATGCGTTCGGCAATTACCGCACCCTGCTCAACGACGTCACGCTCAGCCCGGCGATGGGCGTGTACCTGAACATGATGGGCAACCCGCGCGCCAATTCGGCGATGAACATCCATCCGGACGAGAACTATGCGCGCGAGATCAACCAGCTTTTCAGCATCGGCCTCGTCATGCTCAATCCCGACGGCACGGTGCAGCTTGACGGCAGCGGCAAGCCGATTCCCACTTACACGCAGAGCACGATCACCAACTTCGCCCACGTCTTCACCGGCTATACGTGGTACGACTGCGACGAGAACACCAATCCCGGCGATTTTCCGAATTGTGGCCCCGACTACGGCGGCGCCGGCCGACCGCCATTCGCCGACAACTTCATGCACCCGATGGCCGGATTCGCCTCCTACCACGACAACGGCACCAATCTGCCCGACGACTTTGCGCACAAGCAGTTGCTGTACTACACCGGCGCGGCGATGAGCAGCGGTGAAACCTCGCCCGGTACGCTCGGCCCCGGCGGCACGCCGGCCACTGATCTGGCCTTCGCGCTGGACAACATCTACAACCATCCGAACGTCGCGCCGTTCGTGTCCAAGCAACTGATCATGCGTCTGGTGACGAGCAATCCGAGTCCGGCGTATGTCGCGCGCGTGGCCAAGGTTTTCAACGACAACCGGGCCAGTTCCAGCCAGTTGCAGGCCGTCGTGCAGGCGATCCTGCTCGATCCGGAGGCGCGTTACGGCGAGTTCTCGAATCCGACGACCTACGGCAAGTTGCGCGAACCGCTGCTGACGGTCACGCATTACTGGCGCGCGATGCACGCGGTGCATGCGTGCGGCGCGAACATCGCCGCGGTCGGTACGCCGGGTACGAACGGCTACCAGTACCCGACCAATTATGCCAACCAGCCCTACCGCTACGCGGGCTACGGCACCGCATGGTCCACCGGCCAGACGACCACCTATGGCGTCGGCTTCAGCCAGGCATCGCTCGATGCGCTGACCGTGTTCAATTTCTTCAAGCCCGGCTTCATCCCGCCGGGCGAAATGACGGCAACCGGGTTGTTCGGGCCCGAATTCCAGGTCCAGACCGACAGTGTCGTCGCCAGCTCGAACAATTCCTACGCGAATTTCGCCTACAACCTGGATACGACCGATACCTGCGACGAAAATCCGCAGGACAACGGCTTCGACCCATTCGGCGACGTGAAGATCAATCACGCGCAGGACCTGGTGCTGGCGGGCAGCGGCAGCGTCGGGCCGGCCGATCCGTCGGATCGCCTGATTGCCGCCTACAACGCGCGATTCATGTCCGGCCAGATGTCGCCGTACATGGCCAACCAGATCAAGAGCTACCTCGACACCATCGACTCGAGTTGGGCCTATCCCACTGGATCGGACTGGCGCCTGCAGCGCATCTATCGCGCCTTGTACCTGATCCTGACCTCGCCCGAATACCAGATACAGAAGTAGGAAAGACCATGCGCCCTGATCGCCGCAAGTTCATCAAACAGACGATTTGCGCCGCGCTCGGCGGTGCCAGCGCCTACTCCGCGCTCGGCAACCTGCAGTTGCTGCAGGCCGCCGTGCGTGCGAATTATTCGTTTAGCGATTACAAGGCATTGGTGTGCGTGTTCCTGTATGGCGGCAACGACAGCTTCAACACGGTGGTGCCGTACAGCACGACGGCGTTCAATGCACTCTATGGCAGCGGGGGCGTGCGCCCGGCCCTTGCCCTGAATCGCAGCCTGATGACGAACACCGTGCTCAATGCGCCGGCGAGCGGCGCCGGCAGCCCGGGCGACGGCAACACCTACGCGCTCAATCCGGCGATGACGCCGCAGACGATTTCCGGCACGAACGTGAGTGCGGATTTCGCGTCGGTCTTCAATGCCGGCCAGGCGGCGATCGTCGCGAACGTGGGCACGCTGGTCGCGCCGGTGACGCAGTCGCAATACCTCAACGGCAATCCGGCGCTGCCGCCGCAGCTGTATTCGCACGCCGATCAGGAGGCCTACTGGCAGGCGTCGCCGCCGAGCAACCAGCCGGTGACGGGTTGGGGCGGACGCATCGCGGACCTGGTCGCCGGCGCGAACAATTCCAATGCGCCGGTGATGACGGGATTGAACGGGCAGGATGCCTTCACGCGGGGTCAGGTTGTCAATGGCTACGTCATGGGCGCCAACAGCGCCTCCACGCTCAACCTGCTGCAAGGCAATGGCGGTCCGCAGACGTGCGCCGGCGCGGCGAATGCCTACGATTCCGGCCTGGCGCAGGCATACTGCAACATGCAGGCTGCGGGGACGCAGGCGAACGTGCTGGAGCGCACGATCGCCAACACGATGAATCATTCGATCGCGACGGCAAGCCTCATCAATGCGGCGATCAATGGCGCGCCGGCATTCAGCGCAAACGACCAGTTTCCCGCGGCCTTGTCGACCGGCTACGACCTGGATGTGCAGTTGCAAACGGTCGCCCAGCTGATCTGGGCCGCGAACCAGGGCAATACCGGCATCACGCGGCAGATCTTCTTCGTCACCACCGGCGGCTACGATTCGCACAACGACGAGTTGGCCACCCACGGCTCGCCCGGCAATCCGGGCGTGCTGTCGCTGTTGTCGCGTTCGCTGGCCGGTTTCTACAATGCCTTGAACAGCGTGGGCCTGGCGGGCAAGGCCACGGCGTTCACTTGCTCGGACTTCGGCCGCACCATGACCAGCAACAACGGCGGCACCGACCACGGTTGGGGCTCTCACCAATTCGTCGTCGGCGGCGCGGTGCAGGGCAAGAAATTCTACGGCAACGGCTGCGGGTTCAGCGCGGCGTCGAACTTTGGCGTGGTGATGCCGAGCCTGACGAATCCCGCGTCCACCGACTCCAACGGCGTTCCGCTCAACCAGAACGATTCCGGCGACGGCATCGGACGCATCATCCCGACCACGTCGGTGGACCAGTATGCGGCGACACTGGCGCAGTGGTTCGGCCTGAGTCCGAGCGACATCGCCCTGGTCTTTCCGAACCTGGCCAACTTCTCGAATGCGGCCAATTACCTCGGCTTCATGGGCTGAGGTTCACGCGCGGCGGCGCAGGCGGGTGGCTCCGATCAGGAGCAATGTCGCGCCGAGCAGGACGGCGAATCCCGCGCCGATCGAGGGCGCGACCGAGGTCGACGCGGGCGGCGGTAGCGGCGCCTGCACGAGGATGGTGCCGTACATGCCTTGCCCGGGCGCACCATGGATCAGGCAGTAATAGCCGACCGCGCCCGGATTCGGAAATGTCAGGTTGAAGGTCCAGTTGGCGCTGCTCGGCGCGCCCGTATCGCCCTTGCTGTCGCCCTTGCAGCCGGCGGAACAGGTGAAGGAACTGTCGTCCGCGACGACGTTGTGGAAGCCGCCCTTGTTGACGAAAACGACGGTATCGCCGGGAGCGATGGTCAGCGTTTGCGGTGCGAACGCGAGCCCCGCCGGGCCGCCCACGTTCACGACGAACACGTTCGCGCGCGCGCCATTGCAAATGCACGCACCGGCGACCAGGCACAGCAGTACCGAGAGGATTCCCCGCATGGCGCCATCGTGCCTGATCGTCGATGACCGCGCCGTGACCGGGTGCAAGGTTTCAGCGCTTGGTGAATGCGCCGAGCAGTCCGCCCGCACTTTGCAGGATGCCGGCCAGTCCGCCGCTGTTGCTCAACACACTGTTCAGCAACCCGCCCGCGCTGCCGCCCTGCTGCTGCACCTGCTGGACTTCCTGTGTGAGCATGCCGCCGAGTCCGCCGGCACCCACGCCCTGGCCCTGCGCGTGATTGGCCAGTGCGCCCATCACGATTGGCGCGAGGATGGCCATGAGCTGGCCGGCGTTTTGCCCGCCCAAACCGGTGGCTTGTCCGAGGCCTTGATTCGCCGCATTCTGGTTGCCGCCGAAAATGTGGCCGAGGATCGCGCCGCCCATGCCGGAGCCACCACCACCCAGAACGCTGCCGAGAATGCCCGACAGATCGCCGCCATGCGCGCCGAGCGCATTGTTCAGCGCATTCGCGCCGGCGGGCGTGCTCGCGTTCTGCGCCATGCCGCCGACGATCAAGGGCACCGCGTGTTCGATGGCCGATTGCGCCTGTGCCGGATCGACACCGAGTTTGGATGCGATCGCGCTGACCTGGTCGGGGCCGAGGTTGGATAGCACGTTGTCGACGAGTCCGCTCATGGGATTCTCCTTGCCTTCGTTGGGGATGCGCCGCGCACGACGACGGCAACGCCGAGTGTAGCGCGCGCCGGCGTCGGATGCAGGTGCGCCGCGCGACGGCTGCCGTTATCCTATACACACGCGCAGGCATCGGTCCTGTCGCGACATGCGGAAAAATATACTATGCGGCATTCTTTACCTGTTTCCCTGATCGGCGCGCCCACCGACATCGGCGCCGGCGACCGCGGCGCCAGCATGGGCCCCGAAGCGCTGCGCGTGGCCGGCATCGCCGAGGCGCTGATCGCGCGCGGTCTCGACGTGGCCGATCGCGGCAACCTGTTCGGACCGCTCAATCCGTGGCTGCCGCCGAGCACCGGCTATCGCCACCTGACCCAGGTCACGGAGTGGAACCGCGAGGTCATGCGTGCGGTCGGCGCCGAACTCGAGCGCAAGCGCCTGCCGATCCTGCTCGGCGGCGACCACAGCCTGGGCATCGGCTCGATCACCGCGGTCGCCAACCATTGCCGCAAGGAAGGAAAGACCCTGCGCGTGCTGTGGCTGGATGCGCATGCCGATTTCAACACCTCGCAGATCACGCCGTCGGGTAACATCCACGGCATGCCGGTGGCCTGCCTGTGCGGACTCGGCCCGCGCGAGCTGACCGAACTGGGCGGCCCGGCGCCGGCGATCGATCCCGCCTGCATCCGCCAGGTCGGCATCCGTTCCGTCGATTCCGGCGAAAAGCGCCTCGTCCACGACCAGGGCCTGACCGTGTACGACATGCGCTACATCGACGAAGTCGGCATGCGCCGCACGATGGAAGCCGCGCTCGCCGGCATGGATGCGGACACGCACCTGCATGTCAGCTTCGACGTGGATTTCCTCGACCCGGACATCGCCCCCGGCGTCGGCACCACCGTGCCCGGCGGACCGAACTACCGCGAGGCGCAGCTCGTCATGGAGATGATCGCCGACACCGGGCGCCTGGGTTCGCTCGATATCGTCGAACTCAATCCCGCGCTCGACGAACGCAACCAGACCGGCAAGCTCGCCGTGGACCTGGTCGAAAGCCTGTTCGGCAAGTCGACGCTGATGCGGGAGTAGGACGGCTAGTTCTCGAACCCGTCGTAGAAGATATCGTCGGACGTGTTGAGGCAACCGGGTTGGCCGGAAATGGTCGACGAGATATCCGGCAGGAGCACGTCATTGATCTGCGTCGGATGGAATTGCAGGACGTTCTGTCCGCCGGCGCACCCATTGACGTTGCAATAGCTCATGATTGTTCCGGCCGGCGCGCCGGGACCGCTTGCGGGGCAACTGGTCGCGCCGCTATAACATCCAACGCCTGCTTCGCCGTTGTAGCACTGGTCGATCGTGTTCGTTGCGACGGGCGAGTTGCCCGTGCTGATGTCCGTGCAATGGGTGTGGTTGGCGCCAAAATTGTGCCCGAGCTCGTGGCCGTCCAACCGCGCCGCCGTTGCGCCATTGGGATCGAACGAAAGATTCGGATAAAGCATGACCAGGCTGTAACTGCCGCCGTTGCTGGCGGTCTGGCAATAGCTGCCGACCCAGGCGATTCCCGAGGCGCTGCAACTCGTGCAACCTGTGCCGCAGGAACTGCATTGACCCTTGCCGGAAAGCAGCGTCGCGAATGTCCTGGATACGCCGGTCTTGTTCGCGGCCCAGTTGGATCCGAAGTTGTTCAAATCCGTGCCATTGGCCGGGAAAGTCGTCACCGGAAACGCGCCCCCGCTCGCATAGGGATCGCTCGCCGGAACGGTACGGAATGTCGTGTCGCCTTGCCTGAGGTTCACCAGCAGATCGCGCTCGTACATGGTGTTCATGGCATTGAACATCTTGGCGATCCAGTTGGTGGCATTCGTCGTGTTGTTGCTGAACAGACTGGACATGAATGCGGTGTCGGTGTCCACGGCGACCGTGGCAATGCGCAAAGCGTGACTCGCGGCCAACGCGGCGTTTGTGCTGCGCATCGTCAGCTTGTTCAAGCCGCGCACATCGAGATTGTCGAATTCGTTGCCGCAGGTGAAGCCGAGTTTCGTCCCTGCGGGCGTCGCAGATTCCTGTGGTTTGGCTCCAACTCCGATCGCGCCGGATGCGGTGATGGCGGCGCCGAGAACGAACGAGCCGTCCGGCCCTTCGCCGCTGCCGCTATCGAAGGAGCCGTCGGAAGTCAGGGCCAGCGCAACACGTACGCTGCCATCGTCGGAATAACCGCGCAGGAAAATCAGGTTGCTGCGCGGAACTTCCTGTTTGCCGGCGGCGCCAATGACGTAGAGACGCGCTCCGGGGGCGTAGATTTCCACGCGCTCGAAACTTATCGTTGCAGTGTGGCTGGGGCCCGCCGGAAATCCAGTGATGACCAGCGAGTGTCCTGATGGCAGCGCGGCAAGCCGCGCCATTGTGGCGCGGCTAAAAGTGCCGCTAGCAATAGCCGACGCGCAGAACGACAGTGAGCTGAGTGCAATCCAAAAACCGATTCGGGTTTTCATGTCGGCCCATCCCCAGACAAGCTGCCGCCAGTCTATGCCTAGCGCGCGATAACGACATGTGAAGGACTTGGCAGTCCCATCATCCGGCTGGATCCGGCACGAAACCGTTCGGAAACGGCTGCGGTTCGCGCGCGATCGGTCGTGGCGCCGGGATCACGCCGCGCGCCACGAGATTGCGTTGGCTGTCGTACCAGATCGAATCGACCTCGTCCGGGTTCGTGCTGGCGCGCACGAATTGCGTGTAGCGCACGTCGGAATGTTCGCGCGCCCCATGGCCGGTGCCCAGCGATTCCTCGGGCTGCGGTGCGGGAGCCGGACGCATGGCCTGCGCCGTCGCGGGCGCCGATTCGGCCTTGGCGCTGGCCGCGTCCGCGGACTGTGGCGCAGGCATTCCAGCTGCCGACGCGGGCGGGTAGCGGTCGGCGAGCGGCGCTTGCGCAATGCGGCCCTCGCGCCAGAACAGCGGCTTTTCGCGGAACACCGCCACGCCGATCACGCCGACGTTGTCCGGGCGTCCGCTGCGCGTCGCGTAGCTGTTGCCGAGGTTGGTGAAATTGAATTGCGCGACTTCGCTCAGCGATTTGCGCCAGCCGTTCACCTCGGTGCTGGCGTAGGCGTCGAGCACATAGCCGGATTGATCGGGATTCGCGGTTTCGCCGCTAATCGCGTTGACGCCGTCCACCGACAGCACGGCGAGCACGCGCACGCCGCTGCGGTTGATCAGGCGCACGCCGTAGCGATGGCCGGGCGTGCCGGCGATGTAGAGTTTTCCGTCGTGTTGATACGTGGGCAAGGTGGCACCGGAATCGCGGTCGACGACGGTAACGTCGACCAGGGCGCCGGCCTGGGCGGCGGCGGATACGGACAGGGCGGTGACAACGGCAAGCGACAGCAGGGTTTTCATGGCAATCTCCAGCGTGGCGGTGGGAACGATGGGGCATGCAACGCGGCTGGAGCGCGAGCGGGGTTAATCGCATCATGGCGATCGCGTAAACTGCGCACCTGCGCTAGGGAATGTGTTGCATGGCCAAGCCAATCAGAATCCTCACCGGCATCACCACGACCGGCACGCCGCACCTGGGCAATTACGTCGGCGCGATCCGTCCGGCGATCGCGGCCAGCCGCAACGCGAGTGCCGAATCGTTCTATTTCCTTGCCGACTACCACGCGCTGGTCAAATGCGACGACCCGGCGCGCATCCGCCAGTCAACGCTGGAGATTGCCGCGAGCTGGCTGGCCTGTGGCCTCGATCCGGAAAAAGTATATTTCTACCGGCAGTCCGATATTCCCGAGATCCAGGAGCTGACCTGGCTGCTGACCTGCGTCACC
>JAICYA010000286.1 GCA_025934455.1 Rudaea sp. | reverse complement strand
GCATCGGGCCGAAAGCGCTGGATCAACAGCGCCGCGAACAGCCCTTGCAAAACGCAGCTTGCGAACAACCAAAAGCCGATGTATTGAAAGGTGTCCGGCAAAAAAGCGCCGAAAGGCTTGAATGCGAACGCGAGCAGGGGCAGGGCATCGGTATGCACGATGGCGGTGCCGACCGGATACCACAGGTTTTGGATGCGTCCGGGCGGCCAGGTCCACGGCGCGGCGCGATACATCGCCCATGCGCTGTAATGTTGCCCCCAGTCGCCGTGCAGCAGCCATTGAATGTTGGTTGGATCGAGCAGACCCCATCCGATCCACGCAAAGAAATACATGCACCCGCAAAGCGCGCCGATGCAGGCGGCGGCGCGCCTGCGCACGATCTTGCTGCGGTATCGAGACAAGGCAAGAACGAAAAGCGCAACCGTGCTCGCGCATAGTGTGATGCGATCGCTGAGTATCGCCTTGTCCGGTGCAGCGGAATTCGAGGCGACCTGTTCGAGCAACCCCCAGCAGTGCGTCAGGAGCAGCGCGACGACAATTCCGAAAGCGCAGAGGGAGGCGAGCGGCGATTCGAGCAATGTGGCGATTCGCGCAAATCGTGGAGCGGAGAGAATCATAGTAAGACGATGGAATCCGTTCAGACGTGTGGCTGCGAGATGTGGCGATAACCAGTTGAATTTTGGCACAGGCGCACGCCAGCCCCGTCACGGATTTTCCCACAATGCCTGTAAACTGTACGTCAGACGAGCATGTGGAGTTGCGAATCGATGACGGTTTCACAAGCGCTTCGCGCCCACCCCGCGTTGGTCCTGTTCGTCGCTATCCTCGTGGCGAAGCTCGCCCTGCTGGCCTACGATCCGACCGTGCGCCTGTTTTTCGGCGATTCGGCTAGTTACATCCATTCGGCGCTGACCGGCTGGGTGCCGCCGGATCGGTCGTATCTGTATGGGCAGTTGTTCCGGGCAACCGCGCTCTCGGCCCATTCCATGTTCGTGTTGGCACTGGTGCAGAGCCTGTTCGGCGCGATCGCGGCTGTATTTCTATTCGCGATCTTGCGGACGAATTTCGGAGCATCCACCACATTGGCGGCGGCATTGGCGATCCTGTACGCCGTAGGGCCTGCACAGTTGTTTTACGAGCGTATGGTGATGGCGGAAAGCGCCGGGACATTGTCCCTGGTAGTAATGTTTGCGGCGGGATTCGCGTATCTGCGCCGTCCGCATTGGCTGTGGCCGATTCTTTGGGCCGTGGCGGGGATCCTCGCGGTGGCGTTTCGTTTGAGCGATCTGCCTGTGGTACTCGGATTTGCCATCCTGCCTGTGTTGGCGGGTGCGGCGTCTGCCGCGCCGCGGTTACCCGCGCGCAGGACCGCCGCGTATTTACTGGTAGCGATCGTTGCGACAGCCGCACTGCACAATGCTTACCGGCACTGGTACGCGTGGCTGAGCGATACGCCCCGCGCGGACTACATCGCCGATACAGGTTACTTTCGCCTGGGCCTGGTGGCGCCACTGGTCACGCGCGATGAAGTGGTGCGCGCTGGTCTGCCCGCCGACCTGCTCGATCGTGTGGGCCCGAATCTGCGCGATCCGCGCATGCGAGAGGCACAGGTGTGGGAGCCTGATGGTCTTATTGCGCTCGTGCGCGAAGCGGGAAATGGTTTCGGTAATCGTGCAGCGCGCAAACTGTCGAGTTACGCCGTGCGCGGCGATCCATACGGAATTTTTCGCATGTCGTGGTCGACGTTGCGCGATTATTTCGACCCAACCGTAGTTCGTGCACGCATGCTCGATGACGTGGGCTCGCGTCCTGCCAGCGCCGATCTGACGGAAAAACTGCGGCGTTGCTGCGATTACGACACACGCGTCCTCGAAGCTGAGCCCAATCCGATAGCGCGCTATTTCGAAGCAAGCACGCCATGGCTTACCGCATGCTATTTCGGGTTACTGCCTTTGGCGCTTGTCATGCTCGCTGCACAATGGCGAAGGGCGCGTTCAGCGGCGCTATTGCTTGCGGCGACGAGCATTGGCATGGTCGCCGCACAGACGCTGTTCTCGCATATTGTTTCATTTCGCTATCTGCACCCGTTTCCGTTTGTGGTGCTGCTGTGCGTAGGTGCCCTTGCCAGCGCGTTCCGAGGTGGTGTGTCGTCCGTCCAGGCAAATGTCAGCGGCGACCGGGTGCCGGTTGCGACAGATAGGCAAGCAACCGCATCTCGCGGCGACCGCGAGTGACCGTATCCAGGATCACACCCGAGAAGAAACTCAGGGCGGCAAGCAGCATCAGGCCAGTCGACAAGATTGCGGTTGGAAATCGAGGCACGAATCCCGTGTGCGCATAGGTCAGGATGACTGGCATCGCGAGAACGATCGAAACCAGCGCCAGCGCGGCAGCGCATAGACTGTAGAACAGCAGCGGCCTTTCGGCGCTGAACAGGCGCAACATCGTGTAAAGAATGCGGATACCGTCGCGGAACGTGTTCAATTTACTCGCGGAGCCGTGCGGGCGTTCCTTGAACGCGGTCGTATGTTCGAGCACGGGTAGGCGCAGTTCCAGGGCGTGCACGGTGAGTTCGGTTTCGATCTCGAAACCGCTGGAAAGTACCGGGAAGGATTTGACGAAACGGCGCGAGAACGCGCGGTAACCGGACAGGATATCGGCGCAAGGTCGCCCGAAGAGCTGACTCAGAAAACCGCTCAACACGGCGTTGCCGAATGCATGGCCGCGCCGGTGCACGTCCGTGCTGACCGGTTGGCGAACACCGACGACCATATCCATGCCTTCGTCCAGCAGTTTGGCCAGCATCGCGGGTGACGCGGCTGCTTCGTAGGTGTCGTCGCCATCCACCATGATGTAAACGTCTGCATCGATGTCGGCGAACATGCGCCGTACGACGTGCCCCTTGCCCTGCATGGGCACGCGATGTACGTGGGCGCCGGCGGCGGCGGCAATGGCGACAGAATCGTCGGTGGAATTGTTGTCGAAAACATGAATCTGCGCCTGCGGCAGAACGGCGTGGAATTCCGTTATCACCTTGGCAATGGCCACGGCCTCGTTGTAGCAAGGGATGATGATTGCGATGGATTCAGTGGACACGATATTCCCTGGGGACTGCAGCGCTCGGGAGCTTGTTATTTTGCCACGTTACCAATCGCGTCGGCATTACGCTGCACCTGCCAACACCCGCTCTATTCCCGCCTTCGTCTGCGCGCGCAGCAGGCGCGGCGCGAGCTTGCGCAGGCGCGCGTGATCGCAGGCGGCGACAGCCTGGCGCACTTCGAGCAGCGAACTCGGGTGCATGGAAAATCCGCTCAGGCCGAGCGCGACGAGCAGCGGCGTGCAACGTGTGTCAGCGGCCATTTCGCCGCACAGGGTG
>JAICYA010000398.1 GCA_025934455.1 Rudaea sp. | reverse complement strand
TTCCAGTTCGACACTTGCATGCCGATGAACACGCCGAGCACGACGATCACCAGTTCGATGAAGACACCGGTCCATTGCTGCGGCTTGAGGTTCGCGACGAGGCGGCGCAGGATCATGATTCACTCACAGGCGTAGTTGCTCTTGTCGGTCTTGTGGCAGACATCAGGCGCGCCGTACTGGTCCCACAGTTCGACAAGTCCGAAACGGTGGATGAAGGTCTGGAACTGCGGCGTGGCACGCGCTGCGCGTCCATTGGGGCTCCACAACAGCGTCAACCAGACTCCGTCATTGGCGGTCAGCTTGCCCTGCGCCAGGGTCAGCGCGCGCGCGGGTTCGCCCAAGCGGATCAAGGCGAGGACCACCGTGCAGTCCAGGCTAACAGGCTTGCTCGCGAGGTAATGGTCGATCTGCGCGAACGCGCGCACGCGCGCGGATTCGTCACCAAAAATGCCCTGGACAAAAATTTCGGGATCGCCCGCCGGATACCCCGGCGAGATGAAGCGCCACATGGCGGTGAGGTACTTGATGGCCTCTGGCTTCTGGCCGCGTGCTTCGGCCAACGCGGACAGAGCCCAACCAGCGCTCGGCAGGCCGACCTCTTCGGCCCGGCGCGCCAATCGCTCCGCGTTCGCCTGGTCGCCCGCATAGAAATATTCGACACTCCGCCACAACAGCCCGTTCGGCAGCAGCGGTTCGATCGCCAGAACGCGATCGAGCGCGGCATCGCCTTGTTTCGTGTAGCCCCAACGCAACAGAGCGAGGGCGTGCCAGAAATTTGCCGTGACGTCGTCGGGATCAAGCTCGAGCGCGCGCTTGAAGCCTTGGTACGACTCAAGATGGCGGCGCTGTTCCGCACGCACGTAACCAAGCACGGCATAGGGTTCGGCCAATCCGGGATCGAGTTTCATCGCGGCCTGCCACTGCTGCTCGGCCGCATCGAATGCCGGCGCGACTGCGGCCGCCATATAGATCGGCGACACGGCATACAGCGCCGCCAGGCGCGAATACGCACGCGCGTATTGAGGATCCAGGTGGATGGCCTCATGCAGCTGCGCAATGGCATCGGCCATATGCTTGCCGTCACGGCGATTGAACGTGTCCGTTGCCTGCAGGTACAGCGCATACGCCTCCGGATTGCTGGTGCTGACCGGCACCAGGCGCGTTTTCTGCTCGCCTTGCAGCGAAACCTGGAGTTTGTCCGTGATCGCGCGCGCGATGCGCTCCTGCAAGGCGAACACATCGGATAGATCGCCGTCGTAGCTTTCCGACCAGATTTGGAAATCGTCGTCGCTGCGGATCAGCTGCGCGGTGATGCGCACCTTGTTGCCCTGCGTGCGCACCGAACCTTCGAGCACGTTGGCCACGCCCAGCGCCTTGCCGATCGTGCGCAGGTCCTGGTTGCGGCCCTTGTAGTAGAACGACGAGGTGCGTCCGGCGACTTTCAAATCCCTGACTTTGGCCAGCGCGTTGAGGATTTCCTCGGCCATGCCATCGGAGAAATATTCCTGGTCATGTCCGGGCGACAGGTCGGTGAACGCGAGCACGGCGATCGACTTGTCGGGCACCGCGGCTCTCACTTCGCCCTTGCGGAACGACGGCTGACCGTAGAAATACCAGCCGAGCGCCAACACGGTCAGCAGCGCCGCGATGGCGAACAGGCGCTTGCTGCCGGCGTTGCTGCTATCGAACCTGACACCCTGCGACGTCGCATCAAATATCCATGCCAGCACCAGCGTGATCGGAAAACCCAACAAGGAGACAAGTATAAAAATGCGCAAGGCCCACGGCGGCGCATCGAAGGCCGGAAACGCGATCGACATCGCCTGGATCGCCAACCAGGCCACCACGACATAGGCCGCGCCGACCTTGAAAACTTTGCGGCGCTTGAGTTCAGCGAACAGGCTCATGGCGACAGCACCTTGAATTCCGTGACTGGCTGCTGCGTGAACGCGACGAAGCGTCGGTCGCCGCGAATCGGATCCCACACCGGATCGAGCGCGAGCAGCGCCGGCGTGACGCCGCTGGGAATCTGCAGCAGCTCCGGCAGCAGCGCGATCGCAGCATCGCGGTCGCCCTTGAGCGCGTGGATCTGGGCGAGCGTGATCTTCGCAACCGCGATTTCATTGGCGTCGCTGCCGTGAATCGCGATCTGGTGTTGCGCGGCGTCGAGCGCCTTGTCCCAGTCGCCGAGGCCGGCGTATACGAGCGGCGACATCGAGCC
>JAICYA010000121.1 GCA_025934455.1 Rudaea sp. | reverse complement strand
CGAGCGGCCCGCCGATGCCGCTTGCGATCCAGCGCATGGACGCGGGCAAACTGCCGGTGACGGTCACGCTCACCGACGGCATGGGCATGCTGCCGAGCATGAAGTTGTCGCAGTTCCCGCAAGTAGTCATCGGCGCGCGCGTGTCCAAATCCGGCAACGCGATGCCGCAGAGCGGCGACCTGCAGGTACTGTCCCAACCGATTGCGGTGACGACCACGACGCCGATCAAGCTGACGATCGACAGCGTCGTCCCGTAAAATCGCGGGATGCCCGACGCCCGCCAATATTTCGAACTCCCCTCTCCCTTCGCGATGAAACGCGGCGGCGCCCTTGTCGGCGCGCGCCTCGCCTATGAAACCTGGGGCAGCCTCAACGCCAGCCGCGACAACGCAATCTTCATCCTGACCGGCCTTTCCCCCGGCGCGCACGCGGCCGCGAACGCCGCCGACCCCACGCCGGGCTGGTGGGAAGACATGCTTGGCCCGGGCAAGTCCATCGATACGAATCGCTGGTTCGTGGTCTGTGCGAATTCGCTGGGCAGTTGCAAGGGTTCGACCGGCCCGGCCTCAGTCGATCCGGCGACCGGCAAAGTATACAAATTGACATTTCCGGAACTCGCGCTCGAGGACATCGCCAACGCCTCGCAGGCGCTGGTCCGGCACCTGGGCGTCGAACGCCTCGCCTGCCTGATCGGCAACTCGATGGGCGGCATGAGTGCGCTCGGCTGGCTGGTGAACCATCCTGGCAGCGTGCGCGCGCACGTCAGCATCTCCACCGCTCCGCAGGCCCAGCCCTTTGCCATCGCCATCCGCTCGCTGCAGCGCGAGGCAATTCGGCTCGACCACAACTGGAACGACGGCAACTACGACGACGCGCACTATCCCGAAGCCGGCATGTCGATCGCGCGCAAGCTCGGCGTGATCACCTATCGCTCGGCGATGGAATGGGTCGGCCGCTTCGCACGCATCCGCCTGGACGCCGAGGCGCGACCCGACGACGATCCCTTCGGCGTCGAATTCCAGGTCGAATCGTACCTGGCCGGACACGCGCGCCGCTTCGTGCGCAGCTTCGATCCGAACTGCTATCTGTACCTGTCGCGCGCCAGCGACTGGTTCGATGTTTCCGAATATTCTGGTTCAGAGCCGGGAAACGGCAACGTCGCCAAGGCGCTCAAGCGCATCGATGTCGAACGCGCACTCGTGATCGGCGTGTCCACCGACATCCTGTTCCCGCTGTCGCAGCAGCAGGAAATCGCCGACGGCCTGCGTGCCGCCGGCGCGCAGGTCGATTTCGTGGCGCTGGATTCGCCGCAGGGCCACGACGCATTCCTGGTCGATATTCCGCGTTTCGGCGCCGCCATCGCGGCGTTTCTGGCCACGTTGTAGAATCCGCCCATGCTTGCCCTCGAATTTCCCGGCTGTCGCGACCTGGTCGACGCGATCGACCGTGCCGTCTGCCACGACTGCGACACCGAAATCACCGGCGACCTGCGCAGCGCGCTGTGCCGGCTGATCCGCGATCCGGCGGTGAAGCTTCCGGGCTGCGTGTTCGAACGCGCCGCCGATCATTACGCGCGGCGCGAGTTGTACCGCAGCGAAGACCACGGCTACTGCGTCATCGCCATGACCTGGGGACCGGGCCAGGGTACGCCGATCCACGATCACAGCGGCATGTGGTGTGTGGAAGGCGTCTGGCACGGCGAACTGGAAATCACACCCTACGAACTCGTCCAGCACGACGCTGAACGCTATCGTTTCGAATCGCGCGGCACGATGAACGTCGGGCCCGGCTCGGCCGGCAGCCTGATCCCGCCGCACGAATACCACACCATCCGCAATCCCAACGAAGACGACATCGCCGTCACCCTGCACGTCTACCGCGGGCCGATGACGCAGTGTTCGGTGTTCCGCCCGCTGCAAGGCGACTGGTACAGCCGCGATCAGCGCCAGCTGTCGCTCGACGCCACGCATTGAGCGGCGTTGGCCGCCGGCGTCCGATCACGTATACTGCGCGCCCTGCCACGGCGCCGTTCGCGCGCCGCATTCACATCAGCCGGTGTGGCGGAATTGGTAGACGCGCCAGACTCAAAATCTGGTTACCGCAAGGTAGTGTGGGTTCGATTCCCTCCACCGGCACCAAGACAATTCCATCGCACTTCACGCTTGCGCGTTTCGCCGGCGACGGAGTAGTGTTCGCCCTGGATTTCCACGCGGAGCGGGAGGACGTATGGACTGGCAGAAGGGTCGGCAAAGCGACAACGTCGTTCAGGACGATGGCAGCGGCGGTGGTGGCGGATTCGGCGGTGGTGGCGGCGGCATGCGCTTCGGCGGATTCCACCTCGGCATCGGCGGCACCATCATCGTCGTCATCATCGCGCTGATCTTCCCGCAGACGCGTCCGCTGATCATGAACCTGTTCCTCAGCGGCGGCGGCACCTCGGACATGACCCAGTCCGCGCCGGCGCCGGGCCAGCGCCATGCGGCGGATGCCAGCGATCCGCAAGTCAAATTCGTCTCCACGATCCTCGCCAGCACCGAGGACGTCTGGGATCCTTATTTCCAGTCCATGGGCAAGCAATACACGCGGCCCAAGCTCGTGCTGTTCCACGGCCAGACTTCGTCCGGCTGCGGTGCGGCGCAGGCAGCGATGGGACCGTTCTACTGCCCGGCCGACAAACTGGTGTATCTGGACCTGGATTTCTTCAAGGAAATGGACACGCGTTTCCACGCATCTGGCGATTTCGCGCGCGCCTACGTGATCGCGCACGAAGTCGGCCACCACGTGCAAGACCTGCTCGGCGTCATGCAGCAGGTCGGTCGCCCGACCGAGGGCGCGAACGGCACGTCGGTACGGCTCGAACTGCAGGCCGACTGTTTTGCCGGCGTGTGGGGCAACAAGTCGCAGGCGCAGTTGAACTGGCTGCAGGCCGGCGACATCGACGCGGCGCTGAACGCCGCCGCCCAGGTCGGGGACGATACTCTGCAAAAGGAGTCGCGCGGTTACGCGGTGCCGGATTCGTTCACCCACGGCACCTCGGCGGAGCGTTCGCGTTGGTTCAAGGCGGGATTCCAGTCCGGCGACATCCGCAGTTGCGATACCTTCAATGCCGCCACGCTCTGAAGCGTAACCGATGATGTTCGCGAAAGGACTTCGGCGCCGCCTCGTCGCGGCGCCCCTGCTGGCACTGTTGTTCGCGCTCGGCGGATGCGTGAACGCGCCGGTGCATCCGCCCGCGTATTCGCCGCTGATCCTGATTTCCATCGACGGCTACCGCAGCGATTACATCACGCGCGGACTGTCGCCGAACCTGGCCGCGCTCGCCACGAACGGCGTGCGCGCGACGTCGATGAAACCGGCGTTTCCCACGCTCACGTTTCCGAATCACTACAGCATCGTCACCGGCCTTTATCCGGATCATCACGGCATCGTCAACAACCGTTTCCTCGATCCGGCCACCGGCGCGAAGTTCGTCTACAACGACCGCAGTACCACGGACGACCCGCATTGGTGGGCCGGCGGCGTACCGCTGTGGATCAGCGTGGAACGCCAGGGCAAACACGCGGCAACCATGTTCTGGCCGGGTTCGGACGTGGACATCCACGGCGTGCGCCCGGAACATTGGCTGCCCTTCGACGGCAAGATGACGCCGGACGCGCGCGTGGATCAGGCGCTGCAGTGGCTGGATCTCCCCGCCGGTCAGCGGCCGGATTTCCTGACCCTGTACTTCGAACAGGTCGATCATGCCGGCCATAGTTACGGGCCGGATTCGCCGCAGGTCGATGCCGCGCTGCGCAAAATCGACACCGCGCTCGGGCGCCTGATCGATGGATTGAAACAGCGCGGCATTTTCGGCAACGCGAATATCGTTGTCGTCTCCGACCACGGCATGACCGCAACCAGCGAAGACCGGCTCGTGGTGCTGGACAAGCTCGTCGACATGCACGGCGTAAACGTGGTCACCGCAGGTGTTGTCGCGGGCCTCGCGCCGAAAGCTGGACATGAAACCGAAGTCGATCGCGCCCTGCTCGCGCCGCACGAGCGCATGCGCTGCTGGGATAAATCGCGGATTCCCGCGCGCCTGCATTACGGCAGCAATGCCCGCATTCCGCCGATCGTGTGCGTCGCCGATGATGGCTGGCTGATCGAAACGCAAAGCTATCTCGACCGTCCCAACCATCATATCTCCAGCGGCGAGCACGGCTACGACAACGACGACCCGAAGATGCGTGCGCTGTTCGTCGCCGAAGGGCCGGCGTTCCGGCGCGGCGCCGTAGTACCGGAATTCGACAACGTCGACGTGTATCCGTTACTGGTGAAAATCCTGGGCATCCGCCCCGCAGCCAACGATGGCGATCTCAACGCGGTGAGCGCGATGCTGGCGCCAAAATCCGAGTAATCGCCTGCCGGTAACGCGCCGCGATGGCGTCCTCGTCGCGGTGGCGGAAATCCCGCACGACCCATTCGCCGTCCACCATCACGTCGCGCACCAGGTTCGCGTTGCCGGCAAACAGGAAAGTATCGAGGACATTTTCCGCATCGCGTCCCGCGAGTAGCGGCGATTCGGCATTCAACACGATGAAATCGGCGCGCGCCCCGGATTCCAGGGCGCCGATGTCAACGCCGGATGCCTGCGCGCCGCCGAACAACGCATCGCCCCACAGGTTTTCGCCGACGCTGGCACTGGATTCGGACACCGCGATGTTGCGATGCCGCGTCATCAGACGCTGGCCGTACTCGAGCCAGCGTAATTCCTCGATCGGCGAAATGGAAATATTCGAATCCGAGCCGATGCCGAGCACGCCGCCCGCTTCACGGTAAGCCGTCAGCAGAAACAGACCGTCGCCGAGGTTCGCTTCCGTGGTTGGGCACAATCCCGCGACCGCGCCGGATTCGGCGAGGCGGCGCGTTTCGTCCGTCGTCATGTGCGTGGCGTGAACCAGGCACCAGCGCGCATCGACCGGCGCATTGTCGAACAGCCATTCGACCGGCCGCGCGCCGCGCACGTTCAGGCAATCCTGCACCTCGCCGATTTGCTCGGCGATGTGGATGTGGACCAACCCATCGGCAAGACTGGATTCCAATACCACGCGCATGGCATCCGGCGGCACGGCGCGCAGCGAGTGCAGCGCCATACCGACGCGCAATGTGGAATTTTCCATTTTGTGCAGTCGTTCGACCAGACGCAGATAGCCGTCCACGTCGAAACCGAAGCGGCGCTGGCGTTCGGACAAGGGCCGGCCATCGAAGCCGCCAGCCATGTACAGCACCGGCAGCAGCGTCATTCCGATACCCGCCTCGCGCGCGGCCTCGATCAGCGCCAGCGACATCGCCGCCGGATCGGCATAGGGCTTTGCGTCCGGCTGGTGATGCAGGTAGTGGAACTCGCAGACCTGCGTGTACCCGGCCTTGAGCATCTCCACGTACGACTGCGCGGCAATTGCGCGCAGATCGTCCGGGCCGACACGCCCGGCAAAGGCGTACATGGTTTCGCGCCAGGACCAGAAATTGTCCTGGGGATTCGACTGCTTTTCCGCGAGGCCGGCCATCGCGCGCTGGAACGCGTGCGAATGCAGGTTCGGCATGCCCGGCAGTACGAAGCGCCCAATTCGATTCGCGCCGACGCCGTTCGCGCTTTCGTCCACTTCGGTCAACGCGCCCGCTTCGATGCGCAAACGCGTGTTTTCACGCCAGCCCTGCGGCAGCCAGGCGTAATCGGCGAAAAACTCGTTCATCGCGGCGCATTCCGTGGTTTCGCCCAGTATGCCACGCCGCGCCCTTCCAGCATCCTGCATGAACGTGGACAATACGGCGATGAATCCGGCCTGGGATCACCTGCTCGTCGATTGCCGTCTCGCGACGATGACGGACAACGGTGCTGCCTATGGCGCGGTCGACAAAGCCGCGCTCGCCTGGAAGGACGGCGTCATCGCCTTCGCGGGACTGCAAGCCGGATTGCCCGGAAAGCCGCAGGGCCTGGCCGCACAGGTCGAATCGGCGGGCAACGCCTGGATCACACCGGGGCTCATCGACTGCCACACGCACCTGGTTTTCGCGGGAAATCGCGCCGAGGAATTCGAGCTGCGGCTGCAAGGTGCGAGTTACGAGGAAATCGCGCGCCGCGGCGGCGGCATCGTCTCCACGGTGAACAAGACGCGCGCCGCGAGCGAGACCGAATTGTTCGCGCAGTCGCTGCCGCGCGCGCGCGCGCTCATGCGCGACGGCGCGACCACCGTCGAAATCAAATCCGGCTATGGATTGAATCTGGAATCCGAATCGAAAATGTTGCGCGTGGCGCGTCGCATTGGCAGGGAACTGGGCATCACGGTGCGCACCACGTTCCTCGGGGCGCACGCCGTGCCACCGGAATTCGCCGGGCGCCAGGCCGATTACGTGGACGAGGTCTGCGTGCGCATGCTGCCTGCGATCGCACGCGATGGATTGGCCGATGCGGTCGACGCGTTCTGCGAAGGCATCGG
>JAICYA010000305.1 GCA_025934455.1 Rudaea sp. | reverse complement strand
CCTGCGGGCGCGGCTGGTGCAACGGGTGCGACTGGCAACACGGGTCCTGTAGGCGCGGCTGGTGCGACCGGCGCCACTGGCGCGCAAGGTTCGACAGGACCTGCGGGCGCTACCGGTGCGACAGGTGCGATCGGTGCCACTGGTGCGCAAGGTTCGACCGGTCCTGCGGGTGCGACAGGTGCGACCGGTGCCACTGGCGCGCAAGGTTCGACAGGACCTGCGGGTGTGGCAGGAGCAACAGGCGCTACCGGCCCAACCGGTAACACCGGTGCTGTGGGTCCGACCGGTCCCGCGGGTGCGGCTGGTGCGACCGGCGCCACTGGCGCCACGGGAGCTGCGTCGACGGTGCCTGGCCCAGCCGGACCAACTGGTGCTAGTGGTGCGACTGGCGCTACGGGCGCAACCGGCTCCATCGCCGGCTCTGCCTCGTTTGTTATGAGTACCGGTACAGCGTCGTGTGCCACCAACAATGGTACCTGTACGCTAACGATTACCTGCGCGGCTGGCCAGAAGGCTATCGGCGGTGGTATGTCAGCAGGTGGTGCGACAGCAGCCAAGTACCTCGACCTGACCGAAAGCTATCCAAGCGGCGCCACCAACAACTCTTGGACAGTGTCGGCGATGAACTGGGGCAACTCGGGAACGATCACCATCACTGGCTACGCCATCTGCGCTCAATGATCGATCGGCTTCGATAAGGCAATACATCTCCCCCGGCCTTGTGCCGGGGGATTTTTTGCGCGACAAGCGCGAACGAATCGGCGAAAATACGCGTGCGGCGCCGTCCGGCCCGCCATTCACGCCGGGAAAGATCATGCCGAGCCGCACACAACTCGCCAACGCCGTTCGTGCGCTGTCCATGGATGCGGTGCAGGCCGCCAACTCCGGCCATCCGGGCATGCCGATGGGCATGGCGGACATCGCCGAAGTGCTGTGGAACGATTTCCTCAGCCACAACCCGGCGAATCCGAAATGGAGCAACCGCGACCGTTTCGTGCTCAGCAATGGGCATGGTTCGATGCTGCTGTATTCGCTGCTGCACCTGACCGGCTATGCATTTCCGATCGACGAATTGAAGCGCTTTCGGCAACTGCATTCGAAGACGGCGGGACATCCTGAAGCCAGCGAATTTCCCGGCATCGAAACCACCACCGGCCCGCTCGGGCAGGGCTTGGCGAACGCCGTCGGCATGGCGCTGGCGGAGAAAGTCCTTGCTGCGCGTTTCAACAAGCCGGACCTTGCCATCGTCGATCACTACACCTATGTCTTTCTCGGCGACGGTTGCCTGATGGAAGGCATCTCGCACGAGGTCGCCTCGCTCGCCGGCACGCTCAAGCTCGGCAAGCTGATCGCGATCTACGACGACAACGGTATCTCCATCGACGGCGAGGTGCACGGCTGGTTCACCGATGACACGCCCAAACGCTTCGAGGCCTATGGATGGGAAGTGCTGCGCGATGTCGACGGCCACAATCCGGAAGACGTCAAGGCGGCGCTGGTTTCCGCCGCGATCGATCCGGACAAGCCGACCCTGATCTGCTGCAAGACCATCATCGGTTTCGGCGCGCCGAACAAGCAAGGCAAGGAAGCGGCGCACGGTGCGGCCCTGGGCAAGGACGAAGTCGCCGCCGCGCGCGCGCAGCTCGGCTGGAACCATGCGCCGTTCGAGATTCCCGCCGAGATCTACGCCGGCTGGGACGCGAAGAAAAGAGGCGCCGAGCGCGAAGCGGCATGGAACGCCTTGTTCGCAAAGTATACAAACGCGCATCCGGACCTCGCGGCTGAATTCTCCCGGCGCAACAAGGGCGACCTGCCGGCGGATTTCGCCGCCAAGGCGAACGCCTACGTTGCGACGTTGCAAGCCGACGGCCCGGTCGTCGCTTCGCGCAAGGCCTCGCAGATGGCGCTCGACGCCTACGGCCCGCAGCTGCCCCAACTGATCGGCGGTTCGGCGGACCTGGCCGGATCGAACCTCACGATCTGGAAGGGCAGCAAGGACGTGAATTCGTCGGATGCCAATGCAAATTACGTCTACTACGGCGTGCGCGAGTTCGGCATGAGCGCGATCAGCAACGGCCTCGCGCTGCATGGCGGTTTCATTCCCTATGACGCCACGTTCCTCGTGTTTTCCGACTACGCACGCAACGCGGTGCGCATGTCGGCGCTGATTCCGGCCCACGCGATCCACGTCTACACGCACGATTCCATCGGCCTCGGCGAAGACGGTCCGACGCACCAACCCGTCGAGCACCTCGCGTCGCTGCGCCTGATTCCGAAGAACAGGGTGTGGCGTCCCTGCGACGCGGTGGAAAGCGCGGTCGCGTGGAAGGTGGCCATCGAATCGCGCGAAGGCCCGTCGTGCCTGGTCTTCTCGCGCCAGAATCTTGCGCACCAGCCACGCACACCGGCCCAAATCGCCGCGATCGAATTCGGCGGCTACGTGCTGCGCGAGGCGAAGAACGGCAAGCCGGATGTGATCCTGATCGCCACCGGTTCAGAAGTCGGCCTTGCGGTGCAATCCGCCGACGCCTTGGAAGCCGAGGGCATCGTGGCGCGCGTCGTCTCCATGCCGTGCACGAACCTTTTCGACCGGCAGCCGCTGGCGTATCGCGATGCCGTGTTGCCACCGGCATGCCGCAAACGCGTTGCCATCGAAGCCGGTGTCACCGATTTCTGGCGCAAGTATGTCGGTCTTGATGGCCATGTCGTCGGCATCGACACGTTCGGCGCCTCCGCCCCGGCCGATGCGCTGTTCAAGGAATTCGGCTTTACCGTCGACGCGGTCGTGGCGGCGGTGAAATCGCTGCGTTGACGGGTCAGATGCGCGAGTAGTTCCAGCTCAGCATGCGCCCGTCGCGGTACGGCATGATCCCGTGGAACGGCCGCGGATCGGCATCGAACACCAGCGGCAAAAAATTCCTGTCGCCTTCCCACAGGGGCAGGCCGGAAATTTTTTCGATATCCACCCATTCTAGCGTGCCTTCGGCGTTGCCTTGCAGCGGCGTGCCGGTGAAGCGCGGCACGACGAAGAGGAATCCAAACCAATCCTCGCCATGCTTGCCGAAGCCGGGCCAGCTGATCGTGCCGCGCAGTTCGAGCGCGGTGCATTCGATGCCCGCTTCCTCGCGGATCTCGCGGCGCATGCCCGCGAGCACGTCCT
>JAICYA010000181.1 GCA_025934455.1 Rudaea sp. | reverse complement strand
TGGCCGACGTGCGGCAGGCTGATCACTTTTCCATTTTTTACTTTTTCCACAAAGCTCACCGTCGCCGGCGGGCTGCAGACCTTGTCGATGTCGCCCTGCAGCACGATCCACGGCGCCGGCACGCGCGGCACGGTGTTGAAGATGAAGCCGTAAGGCGGCTTGTGCTGTTTGTCCGCGGTGAGTCCGGCGTCTTCACAAAAAGGCTTGTGGTAGATCAGGTCGGGGCAGAAACCGAGCGTCATTGCGCCGGAAAAGCGCGTATCGCCGGCCTGCGCGAGCGCCGCGTAGACAACCGTGGCGCCGGACGAGTAACCGATCAGCAACGGCCGGAAATCCTGCGGCAGATTCATCGCGGACTTCACTTCGTTGCCGATCTTTTCCACGGCGGCGGCGGAATCGCTGCACGCGCTCGCGCCGGAATCCAGCGACTTGAGCAGCGCCGGGGTACTGAATCCCGCCACCCAGTAACCCAGGCTCGCCGCGGTCTGCGCCATGTCCCACACGCCCAGATTCCAGCCGCCGTCGCCGGAGGCGAACAGGGCCAGGCCCTTGGGCGTGCCTTGCGGCGCGTATACGGTGACCGCGCCGACGCCTTCGACATCGAGAATGCGCGCGGCTTTGGGGTCGTGCGCCGGCGCTTTGTGCGTGGCGTGGTGTGGGTTTGCCGGCACCGACGCAGCGGGGGTGGCGGCGCAGACGGCGCCGGTGAGCAGGGTCGCGGCGAGCGCGATGAACAGATGGGTTTTGACGGACACGTTGGTATGCCGGGCGGACCGGCCTGTTTGCAATGCGCAATTATCGCATGCCGCGACGCTTATGCCGCAGCGAACGCGTCACGGGTGAGGTTCTCGGGCTCGCCGTCGGTGCAGACCACGTCGTCCTCGATGCGGATGCCGCCGTAGCGCCGGAACGCATCGACTTTGGTCCAGTTCACGTCGCGGGCCTGCGGTTTGTTCTTCAATTCGGCGAGCAGCAGGTCGATGAAGTAGAGGCCGGGTTCGATCGTCGTCACCATGCGCGGTTCCAGCGTGCGCGTGAAGCGCAGGTATGGATGGCCGGGCGGGCGAGGAATCGTTCCACCGTTCTCGTCTTTCTGGAAGCCGGCGACGTCGTGCACCTGCAAGCCGAGCATGTGGCCGAGGCCGTGCGGGAAGAACGTCGACGAGACGCCGGTTTCCACCGCGCTTTCCGCACTCATGCGGATGAAGCCCTGCTCGCGCAGGATGCCGGCCAGCACGTGGTGCGCGTGGATGTGCAGGTCGGCGTAGTTTTGTCTCTTGCGCACCTTTTCCACAAACCCGCGCTGCGCGGCGTCGACCGCGTCGATCAATTCCTGAAACTCTCGCGCGTGCGGCGCGGCATGGGTGCGCGTGATGTCGGAGCCGTAGCCGTGGAAACTCGCGCCAGCGTCGATCAGGAAGGATTCGGCATGCGTGGGCGGCGCGCGATTGAAGTCCATGTAGTGCAGCGTCGCCGCGTGCTGGTTGAGCGCAATGATGTTGCCGTAGGGCAGTTCGTTTTCGGTTTCGTGCACGGCATTCAGATACGCCGTGTTGATGTCGTACTCGGATTTCCCCGCACGAAACGCCGCTTCCGCGGCGCGGTGCGCGCGCACGCCGAGCTTGCTCGCCACGCGCAGCATGGCCAGCTCGTAGTCGGTCTTGTAGCTGCGTTGCCAGTGCAGGTAATTGAGGACCGATTCGGGGTTGTTCGGCTTCGCGTCGCCGAGCGCGGCGTTGTCCGCGCCGATGATCGCGCAGCGCGTGAGCGTTTTCGGCAGATGCGCGAGTGCGGCGCGTGCTTCGTGCACGATGGCGATATCGAAATACTCGACCCAGTAACCGGCCGGCGCTTCAGGCACCACGTGCCAGTAGTCGCGAGGCTGCAGATAGATGAGTTTTGGTTTGTTCCCTGGGGTGTATGCGATCCACGAGCCCGGCGCCTTGGTGACTGGCAGCCAGTGCTTGAAATGCGGATTGGCCACGAACGGCGCGGGGCGGTCGTCGAGGAACTCGATGCGCGGCACGCCCGCAGCGACGACCAGATGATCGAAACCGCCGCGCGCCAGTGCCGCATCGCTGCGCGCCTGCAGCGTGCGCAGATGTTCGGGATAGAGTTTGGCCAGCAGATCGGACATGGCGGCGCTCGATAACGGCGATGCGCCTATTGTGCCGCAGATGGAGTTTCAGCGGCGTTTAATCAAACTGGCCGCCCGGCGAGTTGACCCAATCGAACAGGATGTTGTAATCCTCCGGCCCGATATCGATGATGCGGAAGCCAATCCAGAACTGGCCGGGGACATTGGCGGTTTCGCTCCATTGTTCGTGCAGGCCGATTTCGAGCGTGTGGCTCTTCGCGGTAGCGCCGTTCGGCAGTTCGAACTTGACCTGGAACAGCGCGTTTTCCGGCATCTGGCGGCCGCTGATGAGCAGCATGCCGTCGACCGAAAGATTGCCGACATAGCCCAACTGATGGCCGCCGATCGCGTCGTTGACGGCGATGGCGTGATGGGCGCGTTTGCGTGTGTTGCGACGATGTTCGGACATAGCGGATGCCTGTTGCGCGGGTCTCATGCGGGTGCCGGCACGGGTTCTGGATCGCGTCCGATCAACTGCTTGAGCGAGGACATGATCGCCTTCCAGGCGCGGTCGACCAAGGTCTCGGTTTCCGGCTCGACGATCCATACCTGCCCGTCGGCGAGGTCGCGCGCGAGTTGTTCGAGATTTTTCTCGTCCACGCGCACGCCGCGCTGGTTGACGAACAGGCAGTGGCCGGTGAGCGTGGAAAACCAGGCCAGCTTGCGCCGCACCTTGTCGCCCTGCTGGTTGGTGCGGAATTCGAACCAGGTACCGAACGGCAGCGTATTCAGGCGCTCCAGCGCTCGCGCCTCGGCACTGCCCGGGGGAAATCCCTTCCTGGACTTCGGGGCTGAGACTGCCGCGGTAGCCGCAGGGGCGGCATTGTCCTTGCCCAGGCGCGCTTTGCTCTTGAGCTTGATCGCGATTTCGGTGTTGGTGACGACCTCTTCGCCGGCTTCGGCCTCGCCTGGCGTGAACAGGCGCTTGACCACCGCCTGCACGTCGTCCTTGTGGTAGCCGACCTGGTCCAGCGCGGTTTCGATCTCGCCGCGCAGTTCGGCCGGCGCCTTGATTTCGCCGCCGCGCGTGCCAGTGGCGGCGATCAATTGATCCGCCACGTTCAGGCGGTTGGCATAGGCCTCGCTGTTTTCGCCCTGGCGCAGCAGGGTGAGCGCGAGCACGTCCGTCCATGCCTGTTCGAGCAGGGTGCGTACCAGTTTGTTGGGTTTGGCCGCGGCGATGCGTTCGGCGATGGCGGCTTGCGCCTGTTCGCGCGCGACCGAGAGTTTTTCGCGGCCCCGGGCGGCGTCCACGTGGCGGCGTTCGGTCACTTCGGCCTTGCGCGCCAGCGTGTGCATGTGCTGCGAAAGGTCGGTGAGCATGTTCTCGATCAGGCCGAGGTTGCCGTCGAAATTATGGCTGACCTTGTCGACCACGACCTGCATCTTGTCGACCAGGGCGCGGTCGGACGGACCTTCGCTGTCGTCCAGCCAGTGCGTGCCGGTTTCGGCGATCGCGTTGAGCAACTGCCGCGCCGGATGCGAACGCCGGGTGAAGAAGTTCTTGTCGCGCAGGGCCACGCGCAGCAGCGGCACCTGCAGTTTGGTCATCAACGACTGCGTGCTGCCGTCCGGCCGCACGTTCTTGGTCAGGTAGTCGAACAGCATGCCAACGAGGTCGATGGTGTCCGAATCTTCGGCGCCGAGGTATGGGGCCTTGCCGTCCGGCGCGTGCTGGCGCAGATGCGCAAGCAAGTCCTGTTTCAGGTGTCCGACCGAGCGCTGCACGAGCTTGCCGCCGAGCATCATTGGCGAGATCGGCTTGGCCTGCAGGGTGCTCAGCACCGATTGCAGATCCTCGCCGCTCGGCATGTAGCCATTCGCCGGGGTGCTGTCGCCGACGCCGAGCGCACTGCGCCGGCCGGCCAGCAACTCGCGCAGCGTGGTGAACAGTTCCGCATCGCGGTCATCTGGCGCAACACCGCGCATGCCGATGCCAGGTGGCATAGGGTCGCCTGCAGCGGGAGCGGCGCCCGGTCCGTGCGGTGCGCTGGCCTGGAGTTCGGCACGCGCGGATTCTTCGGGCGCGTCCGCTGCACGATTCGCGCCGGCATGCTTGCCGCGCGGCGCGGTCACCATGGCCTGCAAGTGCGGCAGGATGCGCTGTTCGACGAAATAACGATTCAGCGCTGCGTAAAGCTCGCCGATGGCGGCGTGGCTGGATCGGTCGAAGGCCTGGAACAGCAGCACGCGATGATCGGCATTGATGTCGAGACAAGCACAAGCACTGTGCAATGCCTCGGCCAGTCCGGCGGGACCGATCGCCAGCGTCTCCGCATCGAATGCGGGCGCACCGGCCAGCACGCCGAAACGGTGGCCCAGCAGGAATAGCTCCGGTGCCTGACGAATTTCGGTCTTGGCGATGAATTCCTGCACGGCTAGTGTTTCTTCCAGCTCGCGCGTTTCCACCAGTGCCAGTTCCTTGCGTGCTGGAGCGCTGGGTCGTGTCGCCGTGTTCGCGCCTTGCACGGCACCGTTGTGGTCGAAGCGGGCGAGTTTGTCCTCGATCGCCAGCATCAGGCGCGGGGCGACGTCGGTGCGGCCGCGCTTGATCTCGCGCAGGGTTTCGAAGCAGCGGTATTGCGACTCGTTGTTGCGGCTTTGTGCGGCGAGCTTGAACAACTCGGATTCGGTGTCGTCCAGCGCCGCCACAATGGCACGTTCCAGGCCGGTGGCGCACAGGTTGAGTGCGCCCTCGACAAGCCGGCGAACCCGCGGCGACCAGTCTCTACGGCTGGCGAGTGCTTGCAGCGGCGGCGTGTCGTTGCCGGTTCTGGATCCCGATCCGCGGGAGGCCTGGATCATGTTTCGTCCCCGTCTTGTTCGCGGCGGCTGCCGC
>JAICYA010000003.1 GCA_025934455.1 Rudaea sp. | reverse complement strand
GCCGGAGTAAAGCTACATCGCCGCCAGCCGCTGCGCCTGTTCGCGCAGCGCGGCCAGTTGCGCGGAACGCTCAGCGACGCGCTGCTTTTCCTGCTCGACGACGACCGCCGGCGTGTTCGGGCCGAAGTTGGCGAGCTTGGCGTTGGACTTCGCGTTTTCGCCGTCGAGCCGCGCGATTTCCTTTGCCAGTCGCGCTTTTTCCGCGTCGACGTCGATGAGTCCGGCGAGCGGAATGAGGATTTTCATTTCGCCGACGATGGCGGCAGCGGACGCCGCTTCTACTTCGCCGGCAGCGAGCCAGCGCTGCGATTCGGCGCGCGACAGGAACGCGATGGCGTCGGCGAATTTCGTCGCGCGCGCGCGATCGGCCGCACTGCCGTTCGCGTACAGCAGCGGGATGGATTTGCCCGGTGCGATGTTCATCTGGCTGCGGATACCGCGCACCGACGAAACCACGGCCTTGAGCCATTCGGTTTCCGCTTCGGCTGCTGCATCGGATGAAAAATCCGTCGCGTGGGGGTAGGCCTGCGTACTGATCGAATCGCCCGCAACACTGAGTCCTGGCGCTACCTCGTGCCAGATTTCCTCGGTGATGAACGGAATGATCGGGTGCAGCGCGCGCAGCACGGCTTCGAGCACGACGAGCAGAGTATGCCGCGTCGAATCGGCGGCGGCCTTGTCGGCGCCGTTGAGCGCGGGTTTGGCCAGTTCCACGAACCAGTCGCAGTAATCGTTCCAGACGAATTCGTACAGCGCCTGCGCGACCAGGTCGAAGCGGTACAGCGGCATCTGCGCTTCCACTTCGGCGAGGGTTTTGGCAAAACGCACCAAAATCCACTTTTCCGCATCCGTCTTCGGCGCAAGTTTCGCACTAGCCGGCGTGCTGAAACCTTCGCAGTTCATCAGCACGAAGCGCGCCGCGTTCCACAGTTTGTTGCAGAAATTCTTGTAGCCCTCGGCGCGCTTGAGATCGAAATTGATCGTGCGTCCATAAGTCGCCAGCGCGGCGAAGGTGAATCTCAATGCATCCGCGCCGACCGGCGCGATGCCTTGCGGATATTCCTTGCGGATGCGCTTTTCCACTTTCTCGCGCACCTGCGGGATCAGCAGCGACGCGGTCGATTTCCTCACGAGCGCTTCGAGCTCGATGCCGTCGATCAGGTCGAGCGGGTCGATCGTGTTGCCCTTCGACTTCGACATCTTCTGGCCGTCGGCGTCGCGCACGATGGCGTTGATGTAGACCTCGCGGAACGGCACCTTGCCGGTGAAGTACTGCGTCGCCATGACCATGCGCGCGACCCAGAAGAAGATGATGTCGAAGCCGGTGACGAGCACGGCGCTGGGCAGGTACGCCTGGTCGTCTTTCCAGTTTGCGACGATCTTGCCGTCCTCGGTCACGGGCGCATCGCCCGGCCAGCCCATGGTCGAGAACGGCCACAGCGCGGACGAGAACCAGGTATCGAGCACGTCTTCGTCCTGGCGCAGCGCACCCACGGGCGGCGTCTGCGCGTGCGCGCGCGCATCGGCTTCGTCCTCGCCGACGAAGATGTTGCCGGCCTCATCAAACCAGGCCGGGATGCGATGGCCCCACCACAGTTGCCGGCTCACGCACCAGTCCTGGATGTTGTCCAGCCACTGCGTGTACGTCGTGGACCAATTCTCCGGCACGAACCGGATTTCACCCGAGCGCACGGCGTTCAAGGCCGGTTCGGTGATGGCCTTGCGCCCGCGTTCGGAGGTGAGATCGAGGAACCACTGATCGGTCAGCATCGGTTCGATCACCGCGTCCGAGCGCTGGCTGATCGGCACCTGCAGCTTGTGCTTTTTCGTTTCGACCAACAGGCCCGCGGCTTCCAGATCGGCGAGCACGGCCTTGCGTGCGGCAAAGCGGTCGAGGCCGCGGTATTTCTGCGGTGCGTTCTCGTTGACCTTGGCGTCGAGCGTGAGCATGGTGATCGGCACGAGCTTGTGCCGCGCGCCGATCTGCCAGTCGTTGAAATCGTGCGCCGGCGTGATCTTCACCGCGCCGGTGCCGAATTCGCGCTCGACGTAAGCGTCGGCGATCACCGGAATCTCGCGCCCGCTCAGTGGCAATTTCAGCGTCTTGCCGACGAGGTGTGCGTAGCGTTCGTCTTCCGGATGCACGGCCACAGCGACGTCGCCGAGCATGGTTTCCGGGCGCGTCGTCGCAACGACGAGGCCTTCGCCGCCATCACTGGCTGGATAGCGAATCGACCACAACGAGCCATCCTTCTCCTCGTTGTTCACTTCCAGGTCGGACACCGCCGTCATCAGCACCGGATCCCAGTGCACGAGGCGCTTGCCGCGATAAAGCAGGCCGTCGCGGTACCACTGCACGAAAACCTTGCGCACCGCGGCGGAGAGTCCTTCGTCCATGGTGAAGCGTTCGCGCGACCAGTCCATCGACGCGCCGATGCGGCGCATCTGGTTGGTGATCGTGGAGCCGGATTCGGCCTTCCATTCCCACACGCGCTCGACGAATTTCGCGCGACCCAGATCGTGGCGGGTCTGGCCCTGCGCCGCGAGCTGGTTCTCGACGATCTTTTGCGTGGCGATGCCGGCGTGATCGGTGCCGCCCTGCCACAGCGCACGCATCCCGTGCATGCGGTTGTAGCGGATCAGCGCATCCATGATGGTCTGCTGGAACGCGTGGCCCATGTGCAAGGTGCCGGTCACGGTCGGCGGCGGCAGCAGGATGCAGTACGGCGCGCCATCGCCGTGCGGGGCGAACGTGCCCGCGGCTTCCCAATGCGCGTACCACTTCGATTCGATGGGGCGGGGATCGAAACTTTTTTCCATGGGGTTACCTTGCGCCCGCGCGGGCGCAGGGCTGATTCGAGAGACGAAGGCGCGATTGTAACGGTGCGCGGCGGATCGCCCAAGACGCGCGCGTGCGGCGCTTACCTTTGTCCGGCGCGCGGGGTACCATCAACCACATTCACGGACGCGAACCGGAACGACGGAATGAAAGCCGCATTCGGCCAGTACCAGCTCGTGTCCGAACTCGGTCGCGGCGGCATGGGCGTGGTGTTCAAGGCCCGCGATGCGGCACTGGATCGCTTCGTCGCGCTCAAGGTGCTTGGCGAAGGGCTGGCCCACGATGTGCGCGTGGTCGAGCGTTTCCAGCGCGAGGCGCGCGCGGTCGCCGCACTCGACGATGCCCACGTCGTGCATGTCTACGCGATCGGCAGCGAGGGCGGCCTGCCGTATTTCGCGATGGAATTCGTCGACGGCGTTTCGCTGGACGCCCTGCTCAAGCGCGAAAGACACCTCGCCCCGGACCAGGCCGCGCGCCTGGTCGTGCAGGCCGCGCGCGGCCTCGCCTGCGCGCACGCGAAGGGCCTGATTCACCGCGACATCAAGCCGGGAAACATCCTTATCTCCACGTCCGGCATCGTGAAAGTCTCGGATTTCGGCATTGCCCAGTCCACGCAGGACGGCGCATCGCGCTTGACCACGACCGGCGCGTTCCTCGGCACGCCCGGCTACCTCGCGCCCGAGCGCTACGACGATGGCACCGTAGCCGACGCACGTGCCGACATCTTCGCGCTCGGCATCGTCCTGTTCGAATGCCTGGCCGGGCGCCTGCCGTACAAGAGCACGTCGCCGCTGGCGCTGATGCGCGAGGTGGCCGAGACGCCCTTGCCCGACATCCGCGCGATCACTCCGGCGGTCGACGCGGAGCTGGCGCGCATCCTGGGCAAGATGACGGCCAAGGATCCGGCACAGCGTTATGCCGATTGCCGCGAATTGATCGATGATTTGATGCGGCATTTCGCGATCGGCGCGGACGAGGCGTTGATCGTGCACGTGCGTCACACGCCGGAATTGCCGCTGCTCGGCGTGCCGACGAGCACCTCCACGCTGCGATTGCACACGCCGTTCCTGCAGCGCCTGAAGAACCGCAAGATCGTGCAGTGGTCGCTGGCTTACCTCGCGGCCGCGTTCGCGCTGCTGCAGGGGCTCGATATCGTCGGCCAGCAGTTCGGCTGGGCCGAAGACGTGCGCCGCGGCATCACGGTGGTCTTGGGCGTCGGTTTCTTCGTCGCCCTCGTGCTCGCCTGGTACCACGGCGAACGCGGCGCGCAGCGCGTGACCGGTACGGAACTGCTGATTCTCTCACTGCTGCTCGCAATCGGCGGCGGCGTGCTGTGGCGCATTGCGCCGGCGCCGAGCGGCACGCCCGCGCCCGCCGCCACGGAAGCGGCGATTCCCGACAAGTCCATTGCCGTGCTGCCGTTCGAAAACCTGTCCGACGACAAGGGCAACACTTACTTCGTCGCGGGCATGCAGGACCTGATCCTGACCAAACTGGCAGGCATCGGCGACCTCAAGGTCATTGCGCGCGCCTCGACCGAAAAATACGGCGCGCGGCCGACGGACCTGAAAACGATCGGACGCCAACTGGGCGTGGCGACGCTCCTGGAAGGCAGCATCCAGCGTGCGGGCGATCAGGTGCTGATCAACGTGCAGTTGATCGATACGCGCAGTACCGCGCACCTGTGGGCACAGGATTACACGCGCACCCTGGACAACCTGTTCGGTGTGGAAGGCGAAGTGGCGCAGAAGGTGGCCGATGCGCTCAAGGCGCGGCTGTCGCCCGCGGAGTCGGCGAGCCTCGCGGCTTTGCCGACCACGAACCGCGCCGCCCTCGATCTGTTCCTGCGCGCCGAGTACCAGGCCAATCGCGGCAAGGTGGATAGCGACACGGCCAGCCTGAAGGCCGCCTTGCCGCTGTACCGGCAGGCGATCGTGGAAGACGCGCATTTCGCACTGGCGCTGGCGAGGCTGTCGTACGTTGAAAGCGAGCTGGCGTGGCTCAACGGCGGCGGCGGGCTGGACGTCAAGCAGCTCACCGCGCTGGCGCGTGCCGACGCCGAACAGGCGCTGCGGCTGGCGCCGGACCTCGCCGAAGCGCATTTGGCCATCGGCTACAGCGAATACTACGGACGTGGCGATTACGCGGCCGCACGCAAGGCGTTCGACGAGGCGCTTGCGCTGCGGCCCAACGACGCCGATGCCTTGACTGCGCGCGGTTATGTCGAGCGTCGCGAGGGTCGCTTCGACGCTGCCATCGCATCGTTGCAGCAGGCGCTGGCGCAAGATCCGCGCAACAGCGCGCTGGCCAACGATCTCGGCGAAACCTGCATGATGGCTGGCCGCTATGCCGATGCCGCACCCTGGCAGCAACGGGCACTGGCGCTGGACCCGACCAACATCAATGCCAGGCTCGATTCTTCCAACACGATCCTGCTGGATAGCGGCGATGCGGAACAGGCGTTGGCGGCGGCGCAAGGCGAAGAGCCGGTCATGCGCACATGGCGCGCGGATTTACTGGTTTACCGCCGCCGCTACGACGAGGCGATAGCGTTGCTCGCTGGCGTAGACGACACGCCCGACAATTTCACCTTCGTGCGCGGATCAAAGTCTTTGCAATTGGCCAACCTGTACCGATTGGCCGGCGACGCGGCCCGCGCCCAACCCTTGTTCGGACAGGCGCAGGCGCAGGCGCGCGCCGAACTTAGCACCCAGCAGGGCAACGATCTGGCTTATGTCTGGCGCAATCTCGCCAGCGCCGAACTGGGTCTTGGCCACGTGCCAGAGGCGTTGCAAGCGATCGCAAAATCGCAGGCGATCGTGACAGCGGCACACGACAAGGTATCCGGTCCCGGGTCGATGCAAGCGAACGCGGCACAGTATGCGCAGGCGCGGCGTCCCGATCTGGCGGTGCCCCTGCTTGCGACGGCACTGGCGAGCCCCGGCATCGGGTTTTACTACTCGCCGAAGATGTTGAAGATCGATCCAGTCTGGGATCCGATCCGCGACGATGCGGACTTCAAGGCACTGCTGAAGAAATACGCCGGTAGCGACTGAACCAGGTGCAGTACGGATATGCTAGATTCCGCGCCATCCTGGAACGATTCCTGCTTGTTTGAAAGTGTTCAGCGGCTGGCGCGGCACGGTTTGTCGTGCATGCATGTGTCCTGGTGCATGAGCCGACCGAACTTGAAGTGCTTGAATCGATGGAGGGAACATGAAGCGACATGCCAGCTTGATGACGAGCGTTGCCGGTGCCGCATTGCTATGGGTGGGTGTGGCCGCCGCCGCCGGGTCCACGGACGAGATCGGCGACCTGCTGACAAAAATCGGCAGCACGAGCGTCACCCCAACGCAAGAAAGCTACTCGCGTGAACTGAAAAAATCGGTCAATGCCGCGGCGGTCCTGTCCGTTGCCCGAAGTTGTGCCAAGCAACGAGGCGCGTCGGAGCCCGCGACGTTCACACTGGTCGGAATGGTTCGCATCGACGGTACGCTGACTTCGCCGGTTCCGATGCCGGACACCGCGTTTGGCGCCTGCGTGGCGGCCGGTATCGGCGCTTCCCATTTCCCGCTTCCGCCCGGCGACGGCCACGGATGGCCGGTCGCCATACAGTTCGATGCAAGGACCGGCAAGGCGATCTACGTGGCGGGCGACAAGCAGCCGGGCGTGCCGCGATATACATCGACGATCCAGTGGCTGCACACGCCGCTGCCGGCATCGCCGCCGGATTTGAGAAGGCGGTGCACGGCCAGTATCTGGTTGAGCCTCGACAAGGACGATCGGGCCACGGCGGCCGAACTCGGCGACTCGGAATGTCCGGCGGCGTTCAACGCCGCCTTGGTCGATGCCACGCGTCAATGGCTGGGCACCAGCAGGCAGAAGGCAGCGACAGGGGAAGCGAAGGACGTGCGGGTTTCCTTCGTCGTGAGCGCAGATGGCATCCGCGTGACGTTTTAGCGGCGCTGCGCCCGAGCGCTCACATGTCGTGCTTGGCGACCTCGATGCCGGCAGCCTTGTAGGCCTTCCAGCGCTCGCGCGACCCGGCACGTTGGGATTCGTCGTCGGGCACCACTTCCAGCACGCGTTCGAATGTGCCGCCGACCGCTTCGTCGCGTAGATTGATGGCAAGCGCGCGATCCGGCGTCTGCACGCCCGGCGCGACAATGAGTACCGGCGTGATCGCATCGTCCTCGTCGCCGGCGATCTGGTGCGGCACGAACGCGTTCTCGTCGAAGTCCCAGAGTTTTTCGTCGAGTTGCTCGGCTTGTTCTGCCGAACGCGCGAAGATCAGCGTGCGCTGGCCGCTTTCGAATGCCTTCTTCGCCAATTCGCACACGAGCAGCAGCGGATCGCCGCGGAAGCGTGGCTTGGCGATCAGATAGAAGTCCGCCTTGGGCATCAGCGCGGCAAAAAAATCATGAATTGGCGCGATCCATCAGCCACTGCGCCAGCAACGGCACCGGCCTTCCCGTCGCCGAACCCTTGCGGCCCTCGTCCCAGGCGCTGCCGGCGATGTCCAGATGCGCCCAGCGGAAGCCTTCGGTGAAGCGCGCGAGGAAGCAGCCGGCGGTGATCGCCCCGGCGTATTTGCCGCCGATGTTGGCGACGTCCGCGTAGCCGGTGTCGAGCCGGCTCTGGTAATCGTCCCACAGCGGCAGGCGCCAGGCGCGGTCTAGCGTGGCCTCGCCGGCGGCGAGAAGCTCGTTCGCGAGTGCGTCGTCCTGCGTCATCAAACCGGAAGCATGCTTGCCGAGCGCGACCACGCAGGCACCGGTGAGGGTCGCCGCATCGACGATGACCTGCGGCTTGAACTTTTGCACGTAAGTCAGCGCATCGCACAGGATCAGGCGCCCTTCGGCGTCGGTGTTAAGGATTTCCACGGTCTGCCCGGACATCGTGGTGACGACGTCGCTGGGGCGCTGCGCGCGGCCGCCGGGCATGTTCTCCACCGTGGGCACGACGCAGACCAGGTTCAATTTGAGTTTCATCTCGACCGCGGCGAGGAAGGCGCCGAGCACGCCGGCAGCGCCGCACATGTCGAATTTCATCTCTTCCATGCCGGCGCTGGGCTTGATGTTGATGCCGCCGGAATCGAACGTCACGCCCTTGCCGACCAGCGCATGGGGTTGCGCCTCGCCGGCGCCATTCCACTGCAGCGCGATCAGCCGTGGCGCGTTCGCCGAACCCATGGCCACGCCAAGCAGGGCGCCCATGCCGAGCTTGTGCATTTGCTCTTCCTCGAGCACTTCGCACGTCACGCCGGGGTGTTCGAGCGCGAGTCTTTGCGCCTTCTCGGCAATGTAGGCCGGCGTGCAGATGTTCGGCGGCAGGTTGCCGAGTTCGCGCGCGAAGCGCACGCCTTGCGCGATGGCTGATGCCTGCGCCAGCGCGCCCGCGAATGAGACGGATGCGGCGAAGGCAATCGCGGAAAATTCGGGTTTGGGGGACTTCTCACGCGGCTTCAACGTCGCGGTGTACTTGTAGGCCTGCGCGTCGCTGGCGAGCGCGGCGCTGCGGACTTTCCACGCCGCGTCCTTGCCCGGCACGTCGAGTTCGGTCAGGTAGGACACGGCGCGATCCAGCGGCAGGCCCTTGAGAGCGCGCGCGGCTTCGGTATTCGCGCGGGCGAAGCGCGCGGCGTCGAATTTCTTCGTGTCGCCCAGGCCCACGACGAGCACGCGCGGCGCGGCGATTCCGGCCAGGGCGAACAGCAGGTGCGTAGCGCCGAGCTTGCCGCTGACGTCGCCGGATTCGAACAGGCGCCGGATCACGCCGCCGGATTTTTCGTCGACGCGCGCGGCCGCGGCGCTGAGCGTGCCGTCCTCGAACACGCCGGCGACGATGCACGGCGCGGCGCAGGTTTCGGGGGCGTCCTGGGTAAGACTGAACTGAAGAATCATCGTGGAATCCTGTGCGTGGCGTGCCGAGCCGCTAGACTTATGCAAAGTTGAACGCGAAGCGGTGTGAAATCGCGCGGTCAACACCCAAGTTTACCGGATTGAATGATGCTGCGTATCGTCGACCGCTACCTGGCGCGCGAGCTCCTGTGGAGTTTCGCCGCCGCCACCGCGATCCTGCTGCTGGTGACGGTGGGCGCGACGGTGGCCGACCTGCTCGCCAAGATCGCGCGCGGTCGCGTCGCCGCCGAACTGCTGCTTGCGCTGATCGGCCTGCGCACGATCGACACGCTCACCCTGCTGGTGCCGCTGGCGGCGTTCCTCGGCGTGCAGATGTCCTACGGACGCCTTTATCGCGAGAGCGAGATGGCCGTGTTCGCCGCATCGGGATTGCCGGCGAGCGGCCTGCTGCGCCCGCTCGCCCTGTTCGGCGTGCCGCTCGCGATAGCCATCGCGCTGATCTCTTTCTGGCTGGCGCCCGCGGCGGTGCGCCAGGCGCAGGCACTGCAGGAAGAAGCGAGCCGCTCGCTGATCATCGCCGGGCTCGAGCCCGGTCGTTTCGTCGAACTGCCGAAGAACGACGGCGTCATGTACGTCGAGGAAATGAACGCCGACGGCACCAAGTTCCAGAAGCTTTTCCTGGAAAGCGAGCGCACGAACGTTAAGGACGGCAGCATCGGCATCAATATTGTCACCGCGGCCAGCGGCGAACTCTTCCACGATGCCGACGGTGCGCAGCGTTTCCTCGGCCTCAATGATGGGTTCCGCGTCGAAGGCACGCTCGGTGCGGACAGCTGGCGCCTGATGCGCTACGCGCGTAACGACATCCAGTTGCCGGACAACGACACCGACACCACGCCCGATTCGGTCAAGCGCAGCGCGCCGACTTCGAAATTGCTGGCGAGCGCCGATCCGGTGCAGCGCGTGGAGCTGCAATGGCGTCTGGCCGCGCCGATCTCGGTGCTGGTGCTGATACTGCTTGGTCTGCCGCTGGCCAAATCCAGCCCACGCGAGCCGCGCTACGCGCGTCTGCTGATCGCGCTGCTGGCCTGGTTCGTGTACTACAACTTCCTCGCTCTGGATCGATCCTGGCTCACCCAGGGCAGGCTCGATCCGCGCATCGGTTTCTGGTGGGTGCAGATTCCGGCGGCACTGATCGCGGTGTACCTGATCTGGCGCAGCGACAAGCTGCCGAAACCCAAGCCAACGCGACTGCGCGCGCTGCCGGGAGCGGCCTGATGCGCATGCCGGCGTTCAAGCAAGTCGACAAGCTGGTGGCGCTTTCCGTGCTCGGTGCGGGGTTGGTGGCGTGGGGATTCCTGGTCGGCTTCGACGCGTTCCGCGCCTTCGTCGGCGAGGTCAACGACGTCGGCACCGGCCAGTACACGCTGAGCAAGGCGGTGGCCTATACCCTGCTCACCGTGCCGCGCCGCGGCTACCAGTTCTTCGGTTACGCCGCGCTGATCGGCGGCCTGCTCGGCATGGGCACGCTCGCCACCAGCGGCGAGTTGACCGCGTTGCGCGCGGCGGGCCTGTCGAAGCTGCGCATCTGCGTTTCGGTGATCGTCGCGCTGACCGCACTGACTGCGCTGGTGATGCTGATGGGAGAGACCATCGGCCCGCTTGGCCAGCAGAAGGCCGAAGCGTTGGCGCTTTCGGCCAAGTCGAAAGACGTCGCCATCGGCCGCGGCGGCAGTTTGTGGGCGCGCGACGGCACCAATGTCGTCAACGCCAAGCATGGCCGCACGCGTACCGGCAACAAGGGGCCCGAAGTGGAATTGCAGGACGTGCGTGTGTTCGAGTTCGACGATGCCGGCAAGCTGACCGCGCTGGCGCTGGCGAAAACCGCAACACACGCCGACGGCGAATGGACCTTCCACGACGTGCGCCGCACCCAGTTCGGCAAGGCCTCGGCGACGAGCACGACGTTGCCCGCGGCGCAGTGGAAATCGACGCTCGATCCAAACGTGCTCGCGGTGTCGATGATCCATCCGGAGTACCTGTCGATCGGCGATTTGGCGCGCAACATCGACTACATGCGGCACAACCGCCAGGATGCCGGCAGCTACCAGCGCGCGTACTGGGGCCGCATCTTCTACCCGCTCAACGTGCTGGTGCTGGCGTTCTGCGCGGTGCCGTTCGCGTTCGGCACGCTGCGCACCGGCGGCCTGGGCAAACGCCTGTTCATCGGCATTGCGCTCGCGATCACCTACTATTTTTTCCAGCGCGCGGTGGTCAGCATGGGCGCTGTATACAATTTCAACCTGGCCCTGGCCAACGCGCTGCCGTCGCTGCTGCTGGCTGGCGCGGCGACGGTTTATTTCAGGCGCTACGGCTAGGTTTTCGGCAGGCGCAGCACGCGCGTGCGCGCCGCCATGTCGTGCCAGGTGCGCCCTTGCGCATCGACCAGGGCCCACCAGAATCCCGCACCGAGCGCGGCGAGAGAAACCAGCGCGACGAAGAAACGCAGGATGGCGCGTGGCCACGACACGCGATTTCCATCCGCAGCGACCACGCGCAGCCGCCACGCGCGCATGCCGATGGTCTGGCCGCCGCGCGACCACGACACGACGAAATACGCCGCGCTGAGTGCGAGTGCGAATCCCTGCACGAGAACTTTGCCGGCGAGCGTGTGCGTGTCGAGCGCGCCGCCGGTGACGACGAGAGCGAGCACCGCGGCGACGAACCACAGCCCGACCAGCGGCAGCAGGTCGTATCCGGCGGCGGCCAGGCGCCGTCGCAGCGGAGCGGGTGTTGCGGGAGCGGGCACGTTCATCGGAAACTCCATGCGTCATGCCGGCTGAATCTACACCACCCGTCAACGCGATCGACGCCGCCGCCATCGACGCCTTCGTCGAAAAGTTGTGGTCGGAAAACGGACTGGCCGACAATACGCTGTCGAGTTACCGGCTGGACCTGGAAGGCCTGTCGCGCTGGCTGGCGGGGCAGGGGCGTATCCTGGATGGCGCCACGCGCGAATCGCTGAACGCGTATCTCGCCGCGCGCTTCGCGTCCGGCGGCCGGCGCGGCGCGGGATTCAGCGCGCGCAGCAATGCGCGCCTGCTGTCCACGCTGCGGCATTTTTATCGTCAACGCGCGGCACTCGGCGTGATCGCGCAAGATCCGACCTTGCTGCTGGATGCACCGAAACTGCCGCGGCCGCTGCCCAAGGCGCTTTCCGAACGCGAGGTCGAGGCACTGATTCGCGGGCCGGATGTGGAAACGCCGCTGGGCCTGCGCGACCGCGCCATGTTCGAGTTGATCTACGCGACCGGTTTGCGCGTGAGCGAGCTCGTGGGCCTGCGCACCGAGCAGGTCAACCTGCGCCAGGGCGTGCTGCGCGTGACCGGCAAGGGCGGCAAGGAGCGCCTCGTCCCACTCGGCGAGGAAGCGCAGGACTGGCTGGAGCGCTACTACGCGCAAGTGCGTCCCGTGCTGCTGCGCGGCGCCGCGGTCGACGCGGTCTTCGTCACGGCGCGTCGCGCCGGCATGACCCGGCAGATGTTCTGGACGATGGTGAAGAACCACGCGCGCAAGGCCGGCATCGACGCCAAGCGCATCTCGCCGCACGTGCTGCGGCATTGCTTCGCCACGCATTTGCTCAATCACGGTGCCGATCTGCGCGCCCTGCAGATGCTGCTCGGCCACAGTTCGCTGTCGACCACGCAGATTTACACGCTGGTGGCGCGTGAGGGGTTGAAGCGGCTGCATGAGCGGCACCATCCAAGAGCTTGACCTGTGCGACAATTGTCATATCCGGCCTTCTGCGCCGGTCGATTGATGCGCCCTCCGCGCTGTCCAGAGACTCCCATGATCCGATTCGTGTTGTTCACCCTGTTGGCGGTTTGCGCCGTTTCGGCGTCCGCTGCCGCCGATCCGACCACCAACGACCCGACCGCCGTCGTCACGCAGGCGCTGCACAAGCTTGCGCCGAACGCTAAGATTGAATCCGTCGCGGCTGCGCCATTGGCGGATTTCTACGCTGTCGTCGCGGACGGCCACCCGGTTTTCGTCAGCAAGGACGGCAAATACCTGATCGAAGGCCGCGTCTTCGACATCGACGCGCGCCGCAACGTCATGGACGATGCCATGGCCGGCGTACGCAAGCAGGCATTGGCCAATATCCCGCAGAGCAAGCGCATCACCTTCGCGCCGCCGCATCCGAAGTACCACGTCACGGTGTTCACGGATGTCGATTGCCCGTATTGCCGCGAATTCCACAAGCAGATCGCGCAATACAACCAGCTCGGCATTGCCGTCGACTACGTGCTATTTCCGCTCAGCATCCATCCGGGTGCGGACAAGAAGGCGCAAACGGTGTGGTGTTCGAAGGACCGCAACGTGGCCTACAACGAGGCCATGGACGGCAAGACGCTCGCGCCGCTGACCTGCCCGAACCCGATCGCCGAAATCACGAACACCGCGACCGCCATCGGCATCAATGGCACGCCCGGCATCTTCACCGACGACGGCACGCAGTTGGGCGGTTATGTGCCGCCGGCGCAGCTGGCCAAGCAATTGCAGGACATGGCCCAACCCCAACCCAAGTCCGCGCCCTGAACAAGACATTGAATTGAACCGAGCTTGAATTGAACCAGCTTGAATTGAACCCGGTGCGCATCGACATTGTCCAACGCGCCCAAGCCCCAACCGGAAACGTGTCATGTTGAAAAAAATCCTCGTCCTTGCCGCCCTCGCCATCGTCGTGCCGTTCGCGCACGCCGCCGATCCCGCCGAAAAGGTCGTGCGCGATGCCTTGCATTCGCTGCTGCCGCTGGCGGTGGTCGACAAGGTGGCGAAGTCCGACTTGCCGGGTTTCTACGAAGTCGTCGTCAGTGGCCAGATCGCCTACGTCAGCGCGGATGGCAAATACCTGCTGCAGGGCAGCCTGTATGACGTGGCGCACAAGCAGAACCTGACCGATGCGAGCCTGGCGAAAATGCGCGCGCAGGCGATCGCCAAACTGCCGGCGGCCAAGGAAATCCGCTTCGACGTGGCCAATTCCAAGCATACGGTCACGGTGTTCACCGACGTGGACTGCCCGTACTGCCGCGCTTTCCACAAGAACATCGGCCAGTTCAACGCGCTCGGCATTTCCGTGCATTACGTGATGTACCCGCTCGACATCCATCCCAATGCCGACAAGCAGGCCGTCGCGGTGTGGTGCTCGCCGGATCGCAACGCGGCCTACACGGCCGCCATGAGCGGCAAGGATCCGGGCAACGCCACCTGCGTAAACCCGGTTGCCGAAACCAAGGCGCTGGGCATCGCGCTTGGCATCAACGCCACGCCGACGGTGCTCACCGAAGATGGCACCTCGGTCGACCTGGGCAAGGCGACCTCGCCGCAGGCGCTGCTCGCCGAACTCGATCGGCTGGCCGGCGAGCGCGCGAAAACGAAAGTCGCCGCGCGCTGACGGCAAACCGTTCGCGCCGGCACGGCGCTATGGGATAATGCGCGTTCCGCATTGAACGCGCAGCCGCGCTCGCCATGATCGTCTACGACGGGCTCACGGCCCTTTCTCCGTTTCGCCTGGAGCGCCTGAACCGCGACCTTGCCGCCATCGCGCCGGGCAGCCGCGTGAGCGCGGCGTGGTGGGCCTATTTTGTCCAGCTCGAATCCGTACCGTCCGCAGCGAATGCGCCGGACCCGGCCAAGCTGTGCGAGGTCCTGCGCGCGCAGCCGGGCGCGCCAAAGGCGGCGACGTTGTGGGTGGTGCCGCGCCTGGGCACGATTTCGCCGTGGTCGAGCAAGGCTACCGACATCCTGCGTGGCTGCGGCTTCGCGGTCGCGCGCGTGGAACGCGCTGTCGCCTTCGTCGTGGATCGTGCACCGCCCGTGGGAAGCGCGGATTTCGACCGCTTTGCGCAGGCCCTGCACGATCCGATGACGCAATCGGTGCTGGTTTCGCTGGCGGACGCGGACGTGCTGTTCCGCGCCGGTGCACCGGGCCCGTGGCAACGCACCGCGCTGGGCGCCAATGCGATCGCCGCGCTCGGCGAGGCGAACCGCCGCCTGGGCCTCGCGCTCGCGCCGGACGAGATCGAATATTTGGCTGCGCGCTACGCGGAACTGCGCCGCGACCCGTCGGACGCGGAGCTGATGATGTTCGCGCAGGCCAACTCCGAGCATTGCCGGCACAAGGTTTTCAACGCGCGCTGGACGATTGACGGGCAGGCCCAGCCGCAATCCCTGTTCGGCATGATCAAGGCGACGCACGCGGCCTCGCCGCAACACACGCTCAGCGCCTACAGCGACAATGCCGCGGTGGTCGAAGGCAGCGCCGCGCGCCGTTTCTTTGCCGACGCGCAAAATGGAAAATACGCCATTGTGGAAGAATCCACGGCGTACGCGATCAAGGTCGAGACGCACAACCATCCCACCGCGATTGCGCCGTTCCCGGGTGCGGCGACCGGCGCCGGCGGCGAGATCCGCGACGAGGGCGCAGTCGGCCGCGGCGGCAAACCCAAGGCCGGGCTGACCGGTTTCTCCACGTCCTACCTGCGCATTCCCGGTCTGCCAAGGCCGTGGGAAAAAGAACGCCCGCTGCCGCCGCGCATGGCCAGCGCGTTCGAGATCATGCGCGACGGCCCGCTCGGCGCCGCCGCCTTCAATAACGAGTTCGGCCGTCCTTGTTTGGGCGGCTATTTCCGCACGTTCGAGGCGGAATGCCGCGGCGACGCCGCGCTGCGTCGCGGCTACGACAAGCCGATCATGATCGCCGGCGGCCTCGCCAACGTGCGCGCGCCGCATGTGCTCAAGCAGAAATTGCGCAATGGCGACGCCGTGATCGTGCTCGGCGGTCCGGCCATGCTGATCGGCCTGGGCGGCGGCGCAGCCTCGTCCGTGGCCGGCGGCGACAGCTCGGCTGAACTGGATTTCGCCTCGGTGCAACGCGACAACGCCGAGATGGAGCGGCGTTGCCAGGAAGTGCTCGACGCCTGCTGGGCGTTGGGCGATGCGAACCCGATCGTGTCCGTCCACGACGTCGGTGCCGGTGGCTTGTCGAACGCGATTCCGGAAATCCTGCACGATTCCGGCGTCGGCGGCCGCATCGATCTGCGCAAGATTCCCAGCGCCGATCCGCAGCTCTCGCCGATGCAGATCTGGTGCAACGAGGCGCAGGAGCGCTACGTGCTTGGCTTGCGTCCCGCCGACGTGGCGCGCTTCACGGCGATTTGCGCGCGCGAGCGCTGCCCGTTCGCCGTGGTCGGCGCGGCGACGGCGGAAGAGCGCCTGATTGTCGCGGATACCGTTGCCGTGGATACCACGGCGGCGGCCGATGCGGCCAACGTCATCGATCTTCAAATGGACGTGCTGTTCGGCAAGACGCCGAAGATGGAACGCGATACCCGGCGCAAGCCGGCGCGCATGGACATCGTGCCGGACCTGGACGGCATCGTGCTCGAAGAAGCGCTCAAGCGCGTGCTGCGCCTGCCCGCGGTCGGCAGCAAATCCTTCCTCGTCACCATCGGCGACCGCAGCGTTGGCGGCCTGTGCGCACGCGACCCCATGGTCGGGCCGTGGCAGGTACCGGTGGCCGACTGTGCGGTGACGCTCGTCGATTTCGACGGCTACGCCGGCGAGGCGATGGCGATGGGCGAGCGCACGCCGCTGGCCCTGCTCTCGGCGCCGGCTGCCGCGCGCATGGCGGTGGGCGAAGCGCTGACCAACCTCATGGCGGCGCCGGTCGCGAGCCTGGACGAAGTCAAGCTGTCGGCGAACTGGATGGCGGCGGTCAACCACCCGGGCGAAGACGTCGCCCTGTTCGACGCCGTGAAGGCGGTATCTGAACTTTGTCCACAATTGCACATTTCCATTCCAGTCGGCAAGGATTCGCTGTCGATGCAGACCGTGTGGCAGCAGGACGGCCAGCAACAACGCACGGTTGCGCCGGTATCGCCCATCATCACGGCGTTCGCGCGCATAGCCGACGCGCGCCGCGCGCTCACCCCGCAGCTCGTGCTCGACGCGGGCGCAACCGAGTTGTGGCTGCTGGACCTGGGCGAGGGCCGCAACCGCCTCGGCGGCTCCGTGCTGGCACAGGTCTTCAACCGCGTCGGCGGCCTGCCGCCGGATTTCGACGATGCCGGTTTGTTCACGCGTTTCTTCGCCGCGCTCAAGGCCGCGCGGGAACGCAACCTGCTGCTCGCCTACCACGACCGCGGCGATGGCGGCGCCATCACGACGCTGATCGAGATGGCCTTCGCTGCCCGCTGCGGCCTGGACCTGGAGCTGTCCGGCTGGGCCGACAACACGCTGTCCGCGCTGTTCTCCGAGGAACTGGGTGTGGTGGTGCAGATCAAGGCGGCCGATCGCGAAGCGTTCCTCGCCCTGCTCGACGAACACGGGTTGCAGAAACTGGCGCATTTCGCCGGCAATCCGCATGCACGCAAGCGCGTGAAGCTGTGGCTCAACGACGAGGCGATCGCGCGCTGGCCGTGGGCCGTACTCATGGACGCATGGTCCGAAACGAGCCGCGCCATGGTCGAGCGCCGCGACAATCCGCTCACTGCCGATGCGGAGCACATCTGGCGTTGCGATGACGAGGATGCCGGCATCACGCCCAGGCTCACGTTCGATCCGGCGCAGGACGTCGCCGCGCCGTTCATCGGCAAGGGCGTGCGGCCGAAAGTCGCGATCCTGCGCGACCAGGGCGTGAACGGGCAGATCGAGATGGCGGCCGCGTTCACGCGCGCCGGCTTCGACGCGTTCGACGTGCACATGACCGACTTGCAGAACGGCCGCTATCGGCTGGATGAATTTTCCGGCTTCGCGGCCTGCGGCGGGTTTTCCTACGGCGACGTGCTCGGCGCCGGCCGCGGCTGGGCGACGTCGATCCTGTTCAACGCCCGGCTGCGCGACCAATTCGCGGCATTTTTCGCCGATGCGCGCAAGTTCGCGCTCGGCGTGTGCAACGGTTGCCAGATGATGGCGGCGTTGAAATCCATCGTGCCCGGCGCGAAAGCCTGGCCGAGCTTCGAGCGCAACGCATCCGAACAATACGAGGCGCGCGTGGCCACGCTCGAAGTGCTGGACTCGCCTTCGATCTTTTTTGCGGGCATGGCCGGCTCGCGCATTCCGGTCGCGGTGGCGCACGGCGAAGGCCGTGCCGTGTTCGCGGATCGCGGTGACAGCAAGCGCGTTACGCCGTGCCTGCGTTTCGTCGACAACCGCGGCAAGGCGACCGAGGCATTCCCGCTCAATCCGAACGGTTCGCCCAAGGGCGTCACCGGGTTCACCGCCGCCGACGGTCGCGTGACGATCCTGATGCCGCATCCGGAGCGCGTGTTCCGCACCGTGCAAATGTCGTGGGCGCCGCGCGAATGGTGCGAGGATTCACCATGGCTGCGCATGTTCCGCAATGCCAGAAATTGGGTTGGCTGAGTGACGTTCTCGCCGCTCAGGCGCTTCCTTCTTTCCGCGCTGCTGTGGCTGCCGCTTGCGTTCTTCTTCTGGTTCTGGTGCGCCGGCCCGCTGGTGTGGCCGGTGATCGCGATGGCGAAACTCGTCCTGCTCAAGACCTGGCCCAGCCTGTTCACCGCAGTGTCGCAGGGCGCGGACCTGCTCGATGCCTACGGGCGCGTGCTCGGCCATCCCGGGTACCTCATGCAGATCTCCAGCGGCGTGCTGGTCAACGTCGCGGCGCCGGGACAGCCGGCGAAATTCGGCTTCCTCGAACCGGTGGTCAATCCGATGATCTACGGTTACGCGCTGCCGCTGTTCGCGGGCCTGGTGCTGGCCACGCCGTTGACGCGCTGGCAGCGCACGCGGCAGATCGCGCTGGGTTGCGTCGTGATCTGGATCGCGCAGGCTTTCGGCGTGGTTGCCGAAAGCCTGAAAGCCGTGGGCCTGGATGCCGGCCAACCGGGCGTCGAGGCGTTGCAGCGCGCCGGGATTCCGCTCAACGCGGTAGCATTGGCCTACCAGTTCGGCTATTTGATCCTTCCAGTACTCGTGCCGGCCGTGTTGTGGATCGTGTGCAACCGGCCGTTCATCGAAGAATTGATCCGCCCGGTGCGGGAACCCAACGGCGTGCGGACGGTCGAACATCCGCCTGCCAGCGGTAATTGAACCGGGCGTAAATGAATCAGGGGTGTGAAACCATGTCCGCGGTAATGGAAACGCCAAATCCGGCACCCGTCGAATCGCTCGACGAGCGCATCTGCGAGCATCTCGTCGCGCGCGGCCGTCTGAAAGAGGCCGATCTTGCGCGCGCGCGCCGCCTGCTCGACGAGGGCAACGAAAGCAACCTCGTGCCGCTGCTCACGCGCCTGGGGCTGGTGTCCGAACGCGAGATGGGCGAGAGCCTGGCCGAAGTCCTTGGCCTGCAATTGTTGTCGGCCAAGGAATGTCCCGACACGCCGCCGCCGAACGTGCAGATGTCGGTGCGCTTCCTCAAGCAATATCACGTCGTGCCGATCGCCGAATCCGAAACCGGCGTGACCCTGCTCATGGCCGATCCGGCGGAAACCTATCCGCTGCAGGCGCTGGCGCTGGCGACCGGCAAAAGCATCGAGCCGAAGGTCGGCTTGCCGAGCGAGATCGACGACCTGATCGAACGCTATTACGGCCAAGGCCGCTCGGCGATGGGCACCATCGTCGAGAACCTGAGCGACGAAGCCTCGCGCAGCGAGGACGACATCGAACACTTGCGCGACCTTGCTTCCGAGGCGCCGGTCATCCGCCTCGTGAACCTGGTCATCCAGCGCGCGGTCGAGCAGCGCGCATCCGATATCCACGTCGAACCGTTCGAGAACCGCTTGAAGGTGCGCTACCGCATCGACGGCGTGCTGCTCGAAGTCGAATCGCCGCCGGCAGCATCCACGGCGGCGGTCATCTCACGCATCAAGATCATGGCGAAATTGAACATCGCCGAGCGCCGCCTGCCGCAGGATGGTCGCATCATGATCCGCGTGCAGGGCAAGGAACTCGACCTGCGCGTGTCCACCGTGCCGACCTCGTGGGGCGAATCGGTGGTGATGCGTATCCTCGACCGCGAATCCATCGTGTTCGACTTCCACACGCTGGGATTCACCGACGAGTTCCTGCCCAAGTTCATGAAGGTGCTGGAACTGCCACACGGCATCCTGCTCGTCACCGGCCCGACCGGTTCGGGCAAGACGACGACGTTGTACACGGCGCTGTCCAGGCTCAACACGCCGGACGTGAAGATCATCACGGTCGAGGATCCGGTCGAATACCAGATCGAGGGCATCAACCAGATCCAGGCCAAGCCGCAGATCGGCCTCGACTTCAGCCATGCCCTGCGCTCCATCGTGCGCCAGGACCCGGACATCATCATGATCGGCGAAATGCGCGATCTGGAGACCGCGAAGATCGCGATCCAGTCGGCGCTGACCGGCCACCTGGTGCTTTCCACGCTGCACACGAACAATGCTGCCGGCGCGGTCACGCGCATGCTCGACATGGGCGTGGAGGATTACCTGCTCACCTCTACCGTCAACGGCGTGCTGGCGCAGCGCCTCGTGCGCCGGCTGGAAACCACGCATGCGGAAAAGTACGACGCCTTGCCCGAGGTCGTGGAGGAATTCGGCCTGCGCCGCTACCAGCCGGACGGAAAAGTACAATTGTATAAACCGGTCGCCTCGCCGTTGACTGCGAGCGGGTACCTTGGCCGCACCACGATCATGGAATTCCTCGTCATGAGCGATCCGATCCGGCGCCTCGTGATGCAGCATGGCGACATGGGCAAGATCGAGGAACAGGCGCGCAGCGAAGGCATGCGCACCATGTACGAGGACGGCCTGGTCAAGTCGCTGCATGGACAGACGACGATCGAGGAAGTGCTGCGCGTGACCTCGGAAAGCTGATGGCTGTATTCCGCTACAAGGCCGTCACGCCGACCGGCGATGTCCTCGAAGGCCAGCTCGAAGTCGCCTCGAACGACGAGGCCGTGGCCAGGATCCAGGACGCGGGCAACATCCCGCTGGAAATCCGCGCCGCGACCGACGGCGGCGGCGCGCGCTCGCTCGGCGGTCTGTTCGCGCGCGCGGCGATGAGCCCGGCGCAGGTGCTGCAATTCACCCAACAGCTTTCCACCCTGCTCGGTGCCGGCCAGCCGCTGGACCGCGCGCTGCAGATCCTGTTGGAACTGCCGGAAAGCGAAAAGGCCAGGCGCATCATCGAGCGCATCCGCGACCACGTGCGCGGCGGCGCACCGTTGTCGGATGGCCTCGAAGCCGAGCCGCAGGTGTTTTCCAAGTTGTACGTCAACATGGTCCGCGCCGGCGAAGTCGGCGGTGCGCTCGACACCACGCTGGCGCGCCTGGCGCAATACCTGGAGCGTGCCAAGGCGCTCAAGGAAAGCGTGATCAACGCGATGATCTACCCCGCGATCCTCATCGTCATGGTATTCGCCGCGCTGTTCGTGCTGCTCGTGTTCGTGGTGCCGCAGTTCGCGCCCATGTTCAAGGACATGAACGTGGAACTGCCGATGATCACGAAGATCGTGCTGTTCGTGGGCAACACCCTGCGCGATTTCTGGTGGGGCATCGCCGGCCTGATTTTCGTCGGCGTGATGGTCGCGCGGCGGCAACTGGCCGATCCGCCAACACGCTTGAAGTACGATGCCTGGGTATTGCGCCAGCGCCTGTTCGGCCCGCTCATCGCCAGGCTCGAGACCGCACGCCTGGCGCGCACGCTGGGAACTTTGCTGAAAAACGGCGTTCCATTGTTGACCGCGTTGGGCATCGGCCGCAACGTGCTCGGCAACTCGGCGTTGGCCGAGGCGGTGGATGCGGCGACGGAAGAAGTGAAAACCGGCGGCGGCCTGGCCTTTGCGCTGTCGCAGAGCAAGCGCTTTCCCAAGCTTGCCCTGCAGATGATCGCCGTGGGCGAGGAGTCCGGCGCGCTCGACGACATGTTGCTCAAGACCGCGGATACCTTCGATACGGAAGCGAAAAACACCGTGGACCGCCTGCTCGCCGCGCTCGTCCCGGCGGTCACCGTGATCATGACCGGCGTGGTCGCCGTGATCATGATGGCGATCCTGCTGCCGATCCTGAACATCACCAGTTCCCTACAGTGAGATGAACATGAAAAGGTATACATTGAACCAACGCGGCCAGCGCGCCGCCGCGGCCGGCTTCACCCTGATCGAGATGATTGCCGTGCTGGTGCTGATTGGCATCGTCATGACCATCGTCGGCGGCAAGGTGATGCAGAACTTCCAGAATGGCGAGTACAAGGCCGGCGTCGCCGGCGTGCATTCGCTGGAAATGAAGGTGCAGGCCTACATGCTCGATAACGGTTCTGCGCCGCAGAGCCTGAACGACCTGGTCGCGCGCCCGGGCAATGCCCAGAACTGGAACGGGCCGTACGCGAAGGAAGCGGACCTGAAGGATCCGTTCCAGCATCCGTACCTCTACAAGGCGCCGGGCGACCACGGCGACTTCGACATCATCTTCTACGGCAAGGACGGCCAGGTGGGCGGCGACGGACTGAACAAGGATTACGGCAACTGGCAGTAAGCCATGCGTGCGTCGCGCCAGCGTGGCTTCACCCTGATTGAGCTGGTCGCGGTCGTCGTCCTGATCGGCATCGCGCTCAGCGTGGTGTCGCTGTCGTTCAGCAAGAGCATGAATTCGGCGAAGATCCAGGCCGCCTCGCGCGATCTCGTCGCCGCGCTGCGCTACACGCGCGGCCAGGCGATCGTGACCGGCAAGCAGGCGGCACTGGATATCGACATCCAGTCCAATACCTATCAGGCCCCGCGCAAGCCGATCGTGAAGTTGCCCCAGGACATGCAGATGGTGCTGTACACCGCCGACAGCGAGCAGACCAGCACGAGCTCGGGACGCATCCGCTTTTTTCCGGACGGCGCCTCGACCGGCGGCCACATCTCTGTGCGCCTGGGCGAACGCGAATGGCGCATCAATGTGAGCTGGCTGACCGGCGAAGTGACGCGCGAGGAGCTGGCGGCGCGCTGACGCCGCAGGTTGTCCATGCGCGTACACCCGTCTATTCGCCGACACCTGGCACTGCCGCGCCAGCACGGTTTTACCCTGATCGAACTCGTCGCCGCGTTCGTGATCTTCGCGATCGGCTTCGGCGTGTTGTTGCAGATCCTTTCGACCTGTCTGCACACCACGGCGCAGGCAGCCGACTACACGCGCGCGGCGCTGTGGGCGCAGTCGCTGCTGGACGTACAGGGCGTCGGCGAGCCGCTCAAGGATGGCGATTTTTCCGGCGCGTTCGACGACAAATACCGCTGGCATTTGCAGGTGGCGAAGATTCCGCCGCAGGACATCGCGCCGGTCGCCAGTGCCGTGCCGGTGGCGGGCAATGCCAACGCGGCACCGTTGCAGACCATGCCCGTCGCGCCGAACATCGACTTGTACAAATTGCAGCTCGACGTGAGCTGGGGCAGCATCTATTTGCGGCACGATGCGCGCTTCGTCACCCTGCGCGCGCAAAACCCCGACATCGCGCAGGCGGCGCAGGCACCGAATCCGGCGCAGGGCAGGGCACGGCCATGAGGCGAGCGCCCACGCATGCATGTGGCTTCACCTTGCTGGAGGTGCTGCTCGCGGTGATCCTGCTCGGCCTGCTCATCGCCGGTGCGTACAGTGGCATCCGCGCGTCGGCGCATGCCATGCGCGCGGGCGAGGCGTCGATCGACCGCACCGACCGTTTGCGCACCGCGCAGGAATTCCGGCGCCGCCAGATCAGCCACATCATGCCGCTGCAGTTCGCGCGCGACGCAAGCAGCGGCGCGATCCACGTGTTCGACGGCAACGCGCGCACGCTGCGTTTCGTCGCGCCGATGCCCGGTTACCTGTCGCGCGGCGGACCGTACGTGCAGACGCTGGAACTCGCGCCGGGCAAGGACGGTCT
>JAICYA010000338.1 GCA_025934455.1 Rudaea sp. | reverse complement strand
GGCGTCCGCATGCAGCCAGCAGCGCGGTCGCGGCCAGAGCCGCGACGCCGCGTGACGCCGTTGTTATGGCTCCACGGCGCATCAGCGTGCCTCGTCGATCATGCGCCGCGTCGCGGCATCGACTTCCGCGGCAACCGTGGCAAGCTTGGAGTCGTCCGACAGCATCGCCAGCATGACGCGCGGCGCGATCATGCCGAGTTTGGTCTTGCCGCCTTCGGTGTAGACCGAAATTCGGCATGGCAGCGCCATGTTCAGGCGCGGGTCCGCCGCCAGCACCGCGGCGGCCTGGCGCGGATTGCACACCTCGAAAATCTTGCATTCACCGCTGAAATCCTGGCCCTTGCTGCGCAGTGTGTTGCCCAGGTCGTGCACGTGCAGCACGCCGAACTGGTGGCGTTTGACCGCGGCGTCGAGGTCTTCGACGGCCTGGGCGAAGGATTTCGCGGAATCGACGATGTAGTACACGGCAGTGCTCCGGAAGGGGCGGGAACGTCTCAGGTTGGGGACGGCTCAGGTCGGAAACGCGCTGCCCGGTGCGACGCCGAGCTTGCGCAGGATTTTTGCCAACGGACAGAAGCCGGTGAACGAGGCCTGCAGCAGGTTCGCGCCGACGAACAGCGCCAGCAGCAGCCACCGGGGCGAGACGTAATAGGTCAGCAACACGCTGACGATGATCATGCTTCCCGCGAATCGCATTACCAGACGATCGACGTTCATGAGGCGCTCCTTTGTCAATTCGTTATATGCATGTTTGCTAATGTAGCATCGTGTAATATATAATGCAATAGACGGCACGCACGACAAACGTGCGCCGAACCCAGTATCCCTCGAATGCCGACTCGTCCAATGACCCAGATCAAACAACGCTCGCCTTCGAAGGAAGTCATAACGATGGCCGCGCACGCGGATGCCGCCTCCGGATTGCTGAAGTCCCTGGGCAACGCGCAGCGTCTGCGCATCCTGTGCCTGCTGGCCGGCGGCGAACGCAACGTCGGCGAATTGAACGATGCGCTCGACCTGAGCCAGTCGGCACTGTCGCAGCACCTGGCACGGCTGCGCGAAGACGGCCTGGTGTCGACGCGACGCGAGGCGCAGACCATCTTTTACCGGCTCGCAAGCGGACCGGCGAAGCGCCTGATCAAGACCCTGCACGGAATCTATTGCGCGGCGCCGCAGCCACGCGCGGATGGCGCGCGTTGAGGCCTATCCCGGCCCGATTCGATTCAGCGGAATCTTCAGATAGCGGATTCCGTTCGCATCCGGCTCGGGCAAACTCCCGCCGCGAATATTGACCTGCAGCGCCGGCAGCAGCAGTCGCGGCACGCCGAGCGTGGCATCGCGTGCGCAGCGCAGCGCGATGTATTCGGACTCGGTCGCCGCGTCGCGGATATGCGGGTTGTTTTCGCGTTGCGCGGCGATGGAGGATTGCGCCACCGGCGCACGCGTGTTCGGCGGGTAGTCGTGGCACAGGAACAGGCGTGTGTCCGGCGGCAAGGACAGGATATTCCGGATGGAAGCGAACAGCCGGGACGCGTCGCCGCCGGGGAAATCCGCGCGAGCGCTGCCGGTTTCCGGCGCGAACAGCGTATCGCCGATGAAGGCCGCGTCGCCGACGAGATAAGTCAGGCTATCCGCCGTGTGCCCGGATGTGGCCATGACGCGAGCTTGCAGCGCGCCGATGGCGAAGACATCGCCATCGTCGAACAGCCGGTCGAATTGACTGCCGTCGGCGACGAACTCGTCGCCCAATCCGAACACCTTCTTGAAATGCGCCTGCACGCCGACGATGCCGCGTCCGATGGCAAGCTTCGCCCCCAGCGCATTGCGTAGATACGCACCCGCACTCAGGTGATCGGCGTGTGCGTGGGTTTCCAGGATCCACGCCGTGCGCAGATCATGTCGGCGCACGAAGGCGACAACCGCATCGGCGGAAACCGTCGACGTTCGCGCAGCGGCGGCATCGTAGTCGAGCACCGGATCCACGATCGCGCATTCGCCGCCGTCACGGTCATAGACGACATGCGTGAACGTGCATGTGTCCTTGTGGAAAAAGCTTTCAACTCGTGGTGATGCGATATCGCCCATGCCTAGCTCCGGTCCGGTCCGGTCCGAACCGGAGCATTGTGCCAAGAATCGGCCTCAGCCGCCCAGCTTCGGCATCACCGGCTCGGCAGTCACATCGCCTTTGCGCCGCGGCGTCTGCAACGGCTTGCCGGTGACTGCGAACCAGACGCTTTCGGCAATGTTGGTGGCGTGGTCGCCGATGCGTTCGATGTTCTTGGCCATGAACAGCAGGTGCGTGCACGAGGTGATGCTGCGCGGGTCTTCCATCATGTAGGTGAGCAGTTCGCGGAACAGGCCGGTCTAGGCGTCGTCCAGTTCCACATCCTCGTCCCAGACTTCGTGGGCCTTGTCCGCATCGCGATCGCGGTAGGCGTCGAGCACCTTGCGCACGGCGGCGACGGCGAGATCCGACAAACGGCGCAGTCCGCGTGCCGGCGCCACCGGCGCCACCATCGACAGTGGAATGGAACGCTTGGCCACGTTCGCGGCGTAGTCGCCGATGCGCTCCAGGTTCTTGGCGATGAACAGCAGGTGAGCGCACGAATTGATCGTGCGCGGATCGGCCATCATGTAGGTGAGCAGTTCGCGGAACAGGCTGTTGTAGTGTTCGTCGACCTCGTCGTCCCGCGCCCACACGGCCACGGCCCGGTCGAGGTTGCCCGAGGTGTAGGCGTCGAGCACGTCCTTGAGCCGCGCGGCCACGAGGTTGCCCATGCGCTCGATCGAGCGGGTCAGCGGGGTCAGCGGCTCGGCCTC
>JAICYA010000163.1 GCA_025934455.1 Rudaea sp. | reverse complement strand
GAGATGGTCGGGCGTGTGCTCAAGCAGCTCGAGCAGCAGGGCATGATCAGCGTCGCGGGCAAGACGATCGTGGTGTTCGGAACTCGTTAGTAAAACAAACGCGCCAGTTCCGCGCCCGGATCTTCCGCGCGCATGAACGCTTCGCCGACGAGAAATGCACTGACGCCAGCCGCGCGCATCCGCGCCACGTCAGCAGACGTGTGGATGCCGCTTTCGGTTACCAGCAACCGATCCGCCGGCACGCGCGAACGCAAGTCCAGCGTCGTATCGAGCGAAGTCGCGAACGTGCGCAGATCGCGGTTGTTGATGCCGATCATCGGCGCGGAAGTCTTCAATGCGCGTTCGAGTTCGATGGCATCGTGCGCCTCGACCAGCACGTCCATCCCGAGGTTTCGCGCCAGTGCGGAAAAATCCGCGAGCTGCTCGTCATCCAGTGCAGCGACGATGAGCAGGACGCAATCCGCACCGAGCACGCGCGCCTCAAGGATTTGGTATGCGTCGATCACGAAGTCCTTGCGCAGCACGGGCAGCGCACATGCTGCGCGCGCTTGTTGCAGGTAGGCATCGGCGCCCTGGAAGAAATCCGCGTCGGTAAGCACGGACAGGCAAGCCGCGCCGCCGGCTTCGTAGCTACGCGCGATCGCGGCGGGATCGAAATTCGCGCGGATCACGCCCTGACTGGGGCTGGCCTTTTTCACCTCGGCGATCACGGCGGCTTTTCCTGCCGCGATTTTCGCGCGCAGCGCCGCAGCAAAACCGCGCGTGGCCAGCGTGGCGAGTGCCTGCGCACGCAGCGTGTCGAGCGCAACACGTTCGCAACGTTCGCGCACCTCCTCGGCCTTGCGCGCGAGAATCCGCCGCAGGATGTCGCTCATGCGCCGGCCAACCGTCGTGTCGCGGCGAGGAATTGGTCGAGCTTGGCGCGTGCCGCGCCGCTGGCGACAGCTTCGCGCGCCTTGGCGATGCCGGCCTCGATCGAGTTGGCGGCATCGGCGGCATACAACGCCGCCCCGGCATTGAGCAGGACGATGTCGCGCACGGGTCCGGGTTCGTTGCCCAGTGCGGCGAGCACGCGCGCCCTGGATTCGGTTGCGTTGGCGACCGCGAAGTCCTCACGCGCGGCACGCGCGAAACCGAAGTGCTCCGGCGCGATTTCGAATTCGCTCACCTTGCCGTCGCGCAGTTCACCGACGAGCGTCGTGTCGCTGAGCGAAATCTCGTCGATACCGTCGCGGCCCCACACCACCAGGGCATGAGCGGCGCCAAGACGTTCCAGCACACGCACCTGGATGCCGACCAGGTCCGCGTGGAACACGCCCAGCAGCATGTTCGGCGCGCCGGCCGGATTGGTCAGCGGGCCGAGGATGTTGAACAGGGTGCGTACGCCCATTTCGCGGCGCACCGGAGCGACCACGCGCATCGCCGGATGATGGTTCGGCGCGAACATGAAACCGATGCCGGTTTCCTCCACGCACACCGCCACCTGTTCGGGTCCCAGATCGATGCGCACGCCGAGCGCTTCGAGCACGTCGGCGCTGCCGGATTTGGACGACACGCTGCGATTGCCGTGCTTGGCCACGCGCGCGCCCGCCGCCGCGACCACGAACATCGCTGCGGTCGAGATGTTGAACGAATTCGCGCCGTCGCCGCCGGTGCCGACGATGTCGACGAAATGCCTGTACGGCGGCACGTGCACGCGCACGGCCATCTCGCGCATCACGCTGGCCGCCGCGGCGATCTCGCCGATGGTTTCCTTCTTCACACGCAGGCCGGACAGGATCGCCGCCATCATCGCCGGCGATACTTCGCCGCGCATGATCTGGCGCATCAGATCGACCATCTCGTCGTGGAAGATTTCGCGGTGTTCGATCGTGCGCTGCAACGCTTCCTGCGGAGTGATCATGCTCAGGCCGCCTTCGGCAACGGCGAACGCAGAAAATTGCGCAGCAGGTCGCGGCCATGTTCGGTCAGGATGGATTCCGGATGGAACTGCACGCCTTCGATGGCCAGCGTCTTGTGGCGCAGGCCCATGATCTCGTCGAGCGAACCATCCGCGTTCTGCGTCCACGCGGTGACTTCAAGGCAGGCCGGCAACGTGGATTTTTCCACCACCAGCGAGTGGTAACGGGTGGCCTCGAACGGGTTGGCAAGGCCCGCGAACACGCCCTTGCTGGCGTGGTGAATCGGTGACGTCTTGCCATGCATGATCTGCGGCGCGCGGATCACGCGCCCGCCGAAGGCCTGGCCGATGCTCTGGTGGCCGAGGCACACGCCGAGTATCGGAATCTGCCCGCCGAGTTTCTCGATCAGCTCCAGCGTCACCCCCGCCTCGTCCGGCGTGCCGGGGCCGGGCGAGATCACGATGCGATCGGGCGCGAGCTTGCGGATGGCTTCGACCGTCAGCGCGTCGTTGCGCACCACACGCACATCTTCGCCAAGCTCGCCCAGATACTGAACGAGATTGAAAGTGAAGGAATCGTAGTTGTCGATCATCAGGAGCATGGGCAAGACGTCGTTTGCGTGTCGCGGAGATGGAATGCGCCGGCGCGGAACTTTACCATGGGCGTCTCGTCGTCTTGGTATTCCAACATAGAATACGCAGACTTCAGCTGTGTCGCGAAATTGGCATGAGCGCATTCCGGATTGTCCCAGTCATGTCGGCACTGCCGAGATTCCTCCGCACGTGCGTCCGGGTGGAGCGGCCGCTACGGCGCGGTGCCGGCTTTGTGCGCCGGGCGCGTCGCCTCGTTTGCCTCATTGGCTGGTGCCTGACGCTGGCGGCGGGTGCCGGAACCGTCGCGTATGCCGAGGCACCCAAACCGATTGAACCGGCACTGACACTGGCCCGCTTCGGCGAGGTACATCCTGCGGGATGGATCCTGCGCGAGATGCGCGCCGACCTGGACAACGGGCTGGCCGGGCACTTCGCGGACATATCCGACACCGTGAACCAGAATCGGTTTGCGAACCGATCCGGGTCCAGCACGGACGGCGAACCGTATTGGTGGTCCGGCGAGCACGAAGGCTATTACGCAGATGGGCTGTTCCGCCTGGCCTGGCTTGCCGGCGACGACGCCGTCAAGCAAGCCGCCATCCGGCGTCTCGAAGAAGTGCTCGACGCGCAGGATGCAGATGGCTATATCGGAATTTATCCGCCGGCCCAGCGTTTCAGCACGACGGCCGCCGACGACGCCGAACTGTGGACGCAAAGCCGCATATTTCAGGCGCTTCTTGCTTGGTACGAGGCGACCGGCGAGCGCCGCATCCTGGTGGCGGTGGAGCGCGCGGTCCGGCTTACGCTCGCCGAGTATCGGGGGAAAGCTATTTCGGGCGCCCGGGCATCGTTACCGGTGGCGGAGTTTCTCACGGAGTTGGGTTCGCCGATACGCTGGAATGGTTGTACCGGCTCACGCGCCAGGACGTCTACCGCCGCGGCTACCTGTGGTTGTACGGCGATTACGCAGCAGGCAAGGCCAGGGACAGCGACCTGACGCCGGCGAACCTGATCGATGCGAACAAAGTGTGGACCTCGCACACGCCGCACATCGCCGAGAGTCTGGCCATGCCAGCCATCGCCTTCGCCTATGGCGGCCCGGCGCAATACGAGCAGGCGGCGGACAATGTCCTGGGCAAATTGCGGCGTTTCTCGAATCCGGGCGGCGGTCCGGTGGGCGACGAGTCGGTCCGCGGGCGCGATGGTGCGTTCGACCTGACTTCCGAATATTGCTCGATGACCGAGACCATCGCGTCGCTCAACCGCCTGGCCCAGTACCGCGATGTGATGCAGACTGCCGACATAGCGGAACGGATCGCACTCAACGATGCCCAGGGCGCGCGCCTGCATCCCGCCGCCACTGGCGTTTCGTATCTTACGGCGGACAATCGCCTGGAGGCGGAACAGACGTCGGCTTACGGCGACCGCTTGCTGTTCTCGGCGGCGCACCAGGCGGCGCCGTGTTGCGCGCTCAATTCAACGCGCATGCTGCCGTACTACGTGGAAGGGATGTGGCTGAAGCAGACCACGCGACCGGGACTCGTCGCGCGGCTGTACGGCCCGTCGACGCTGGAAACGACCTTGAAGGATGCATCGGTCGAAATCGTGGAAGAGACCGACTTCCCGTTTTCGGACAAGTTGCGTTTTATCGTTTACTCCGACGAGCCGGTGAAGTTCACGCTGACTCTCCGGATTCCGGCATACGCACACGAAGCCAGCGTCGTGGCGCCCCACGACAAGAAGGTCGTGCGCCTAGTCGATCGTTTCGAGGTCTCCGGCCGGTGGGTGCCCGGCGACAGCGTAGCGCTGGATCTGGCATTCAGGGTGTATCGGATGCAGGACAGCGAGGGCGAACAAGCGCTGGCATATGGTCCCTTGCTGTTCGCGTTGCCGGTAGACGCCATTGCCACGCCCGGGCGCGTTACGCAGGCGCATGGCGCGGCAACAGGGATTCTCTTTCACGATACCTCGTTTGTGGCGAAGACGCGTCCGCTCTCCTATCGATTGGCTGCCGACGCGCGGTTCGCTCCGCAGGCATTGGCCGATGGCGATGCGCTCGACCCGTGGACCAGACCACCGCTGGGGCTTTCCGGAATGCTTGTCGCGCCGGATGGAGCGGCGGTGAAAGTGATGCTGCGTCCGCTTGGATCGACCCTGTTGCGCGAAACCGGGTTTCCAACGCAATGATCGCGCGAATCACCCGCGAATAGTAAAGTCGGGAGTCTCGTTCAACGTGCCGTCGGCTTCTAGCACGGCGAACTTCTTGCGGTCGCCGTCAAACACCACCGGCACCGCAGCCTGGAACATCGGCTTGCGCACGAATTTCAATTCCCAGCCAAATGGCGTGAGCGCGGCCAGCGTCATCTTCTGCGCCTCGTTGAGGTCGCGTTGCAGCGCGGTCTGGTACTGCGTGGAATTGCGGCGGCGTTCTTTGTCGGACATGACCATGCTCCCCTGCGGATGGACGTGGCGATTGTGTCGCAGGCTCGCGGTGACTGCAATTCGGCGCAGGTTGTGGGCTTACAACCCGCCCACCGCCTCCTGCACCGCACGGAACAGGGCGCGGCATTTATTCATCGTTTCCTTCCATTCCAGTTCCGGCACGGAGTCGGCGACCACGCCGCCAGCGGCCTGCACGTGCAGTTGCCCGGCCTTGACGATCGCGGTGCGGATGGCGATGGCCAGATCCGCCTCGTCGTTCCAGCCCCAGTAGCCGACGGCACCGCCGTAGACGCCGCGCTTGACGGTTTCCAACTCGGCGATGATTTCCATCGCGCGTACCTTGGGCGCGCCGGTCAGCGTGCCGGCGGGGAAGGTGGCGCGGAACACGTCCATGAAATTCAAATCCGGCTTCAGCTTGCCGACGACTTCCGAGACGATGTGCATGACGTGGGAGTAGCG
>JAICYA010000368.1 GCA_025934455.1 Rudaea sp. | reverse complement strand
ATTACCGGCACAACCTGCTCTCGGCCGGCGATGCGGGCACGCCACCCGCGGCGCTGACCTACTACGCGACGGGAACCGGTCAACTTTTTTCGCGCACCGGTTGGGACACGCATGCGATGTGGCTGAATTTCTCGGCCGGGCCGTACGTGCAAAGCCACGCACATCAGGATCAAGGCGCGTTCACTTTGTTCGATGATGACTGGCTGGCGGTGACCGAGAACATCTGGACGCACAGCGGCATCCAGCAAGACACCGACACCAACAACGTGCTGCGCTTCGAAAACGCCGGCGCGATCGTGCCTCAGCACGAAGGCACGACGTCGACGATGACGGTGACTCCGGGCGTGAATGGCGCCGTGCACGCCGAGGCGAACCTCACGCCCGCCTACGACGGCGATCCCGCCGTGACCTCATGGCAGCGCACCATCGATTTCGCCGGACACAAGCTCACCGTCAGCGACGCGTTCGCGCTCGGCGGCGGAACCTCGGCCATCTTCCAGGTCGATACGCCGGTGCAGCCCGTGATCAGCGGCAAGACCGCGCAGGCCGGCACCCTGCTGATCCGCGTACTCGAGCCGGCAAACGCCACGCTCAGCGCGCTCGACTGGACCACGCAAAGCGACGCGAACGAAACCTACAACTCCGGTTGGCGCCTGGACATCGCCGGTGGCACCAGCGGCTATGTCGTGGAGTTGAGCGTCGACAGGATTTTCTCCAACGGCTTCAATTGACGCCGCGAACGCTGCTCAATCCACGCGCTTGAACGTCACCACCAGCACGTCGCGATGTGCCGGTTGCACCGGATCCACCGCGACCACCGGCGTGACGCCGTGGAATACGCGCGCATCGTCCACCAACGCCGCATCGAGCGGTTCGATCAGGGTGAAATTGCCGAGTTCGCGCCGATCCGGCGCATGGATCATGGTGGTTCCGCTGGCGATGTTGTGCCGCGCGATCAGCAACACCAGCACATAGTCGACGCCGTCGCGATGCATGCCTTCGGGCGTCGGCTGGCCCGGCAAGTCCGCGCGCGCCTCGATGCGGAACTGGTGCGCCTCGATGCGCCAGCGCGTCACCGCCGGCGCGAGCGCATCGAACAATCCGCGGCAGAATCGCAGAATGGACCGCATGGCGTTGCCGCAACCGACCTGCGCGGCGATTGGTTCGAACCAGCGCTCGATGCCGCCTTGCAGCGGATTGTAGGCGCGGCTTTGGTAGTGCGGCTCGTGTCGCGGCGCCGGCTCCACGCTAGCGCCGCGCACGGCGTAGAACACCGCGTGCCGCCGCCGTCGATAGCGTCCGTAGCGCGCGAGGTATTCGTCCCAGGGCAGATCGTTCCAACTCGCGGCGAACGCATCCCAATCAGGCCCGGGCGCGGAAATTCCAAACAGTCCGCGCATGCTTGCCGCGGGCACGAACGCGAAACCTTGTTGTGCAAGCGTGTTCGCTACGGCGACGCTGGCGGAGACTTGCTGCATGCGCACAACGTAACAGAACGCCACGCGCGTGCCAGAGCCACTTTGCATGGATGCCGGCGAGCCAATGCGGCGATGGATAATTGCGCAGCCGGAGGACTGCCTCACCTACCAATCTGCACGCGAAAACAACAAACGGTGCAGCGCTGCGCGCGTTCACGCCACCTTGGATTTTCCGACGGAACGCTGTCCGATCTTCTGGTAAAGCGGATACATCGTGGTTTCGTTGCGCCGGCGGTATTCGGCCATCCCCGCGACGACGTAGCCGGCGGCAGCCGCGATGCCGTTGCCGGTTTGCACGGCCCGCGCAAGTTCCTCGAACCGGCGCAACACGCGCCGCGCCAATCCAAGCATGACCAGGCGCGACTGCCAGAACAGACGGCGCTGGATCGGATCGGACGAAAGTGCATGCGCAATGACTGGGTACAACTGCAAGGCTTCCGTATGGCGCAAACGATGCAGGCGCTCGGCGCAATCGCGCACGGCGAATTCGGCGATCGCCGGATCGCGTTGCAGTGTGCCCGTCATCGCGGCAAAGCGCGCATCCAAGTCATTGTGTTCCGTGATCAGACTCGGCACAAGCGTGGGATCGTACTGCACCGGCGTATTCCAGCTCGGCGGGACGTTGGGCGCGTCGATTTCCTTCACGGCCTGCCGGAACGCTGCGAATTTAAACATGACGGACTCCACGCGAAATACGACGTGTGCAGACTAACCAAACCGCGCGGCGGCGTGCGTGATTGAACGCACAATCCAAAATCACGCTCAGCGTAAAACCCGACAGACGGATACGTTCGCATGCTGGGCGGGAATCGCTATAACAAAAAACAAACGGCCCCACGAGGGGCCGTTTGCAATTGGCTGGGAGACTAGGATTCTAACTGGGCTGGCAACTGGCTGAATCAAAATCGGTTCAGTTCATCATAGGTATGCATTCCCCCACAAATTCCCCCACACGGTTGTTCCCTCGATACCGAGCGGAAATATTGGTTACTAAGTCCGTTTAAATCTGACGACTTTTTCATTGGTTCGATGCGTCCGAACCACTT
>JAICYA010000373.1 GCA_025934455.1 Rudaea sp. | reverse complement strand
CGTTCGCGCCGGGCACAAAGCGGTGGTAGTAGTGCAGCACGGCCGGGATGATGCCCGCCGCGCCGTTGGTCGGTGCGGTGACGACGCGACCGCCAGCGGCGTTTTCCTCGTTGACGGCGAGGGCGTACAGATTCACCCAGTCCAGGATCGTCAGCGGATCCTTGAGCGCAGCCTCGGGCCGTTCCTTGAGTTCATTGCACATCGCCGGCGCGCGCCGCTGCACGTGCAGGCCGCCGGGCAGGGTGCCGGCCTCGCGCATGCCGCGCGCGACGCAATCGGACATGGCCTTCCAGATGTTTAGAAGTCCGGAACGGATTTCGGATTCGCTGCGCCAGGCTTTCTCGTTCTCGAACATGATCTGCGCGATGGTTTTTCCGGATTCCTCGCATATCTTCAGCAATTTGTCGCCGCTGCTGAACGGATGCGGCAGCGCCGTGGTGTCGGCGACGATGCGGTTCTCGGCGGCTTCGTCGGGATTGACCACGAAGCCGCCACCGACGGAGTAATAGTCGCGGGTGGCGAGTTCCTTGCCCTCAACATCGAAGGCGCTGAAGCGCATGCCGTTGCTGTGATAGGGCAGTTTCGTGCGTTTGTTGAAGACGAGATCGGTCTTCTCGTCGAACGCGATTTCGTGCTTGCCGAGCAGGTTGATCTTCTTCGTCGAACGGATGCGTTCGAGTCGCGCCGGAATTGAATCGGGATCAATCTTGTCCGGCCACTCGCCCTCGAAACCGCACAGCACCGCCTTGTCCGTGCCGTGGCCGCGTCCGGTGTGCGCAAGCGAACCAAACAGTTCCGCGCGCACGCGCGTCACGCGCGCAAGGACGCCGGTTTCCTCAAGCCAGCGTGTGGCAAATCGCGCCGCCGCCCGCATCGGCCCGACCGTGTGCGATGAGGACGGACCGATGCCGATTTTGAATAAATCGAATGTGCTGACGGCCACGATGTGTTCCTTGCGTGTTTGCGCCGGTATTCTACGCTTTCCGATGCGACTGACTCTCTACCAACGCGACGACTGCCGCCTGTGCGATCTTGCGCTCGAGGTGCTTGCGCGCGCGCGCGTGCTGGAGTTTTCCAGCGTATTCATCGACGACGATGCCGAACTGGAGGCGCGCTATGGCGAGCGCGTGCCGGTGTTGCGCAATGAAGATTCCGCATGCGAGCTGAACTGGCCGTTCGACGTGGATGCGCTGCGAAAATTCCTGGGTGGCTAGAACTGCCAGGTCAGCAGCAATTGCTGGCCGTCCGTGCTCAGCGTTGGCGCGAACGCGGAATTCTGTTCGCGCAGGCGGCGGTTGAAATCCACCAGGTGATGGCCGATAAGGCCGCCGATCAGCGCGCCCGCGACCACATCCGAGGTCCAGTGCGCATCTTGCTCGATGCGTGCGACACCCACGAGGCCGGCGATTCCGTAAGCGGTCACGTCGACCCACGCTGAGTCGTAGTGCGTGGCGATGACGGAAGCGAACGCGAATGCGCCGGTGGCATGGCCGGATGGAAACGAATAATCGCTTTGCAGCGGCGCAAAATGGTGCGGACCCAGACCCGTGTACGGCCGCGCGCGGCCGACCACGCCCTTGATCGAGGAGGTCACCAGTGCGCTGATCACGCTGGCTGAGAATCCGTCGAGCGCGACGGCTTTGGCTTCGTTGTCGTCGGCGAGCGAGCCGTCGCCGTAGAAGCCGAGCAAGACCGGCAGGCCGTACTGCTTGGTGCCGAATTTCTGGATATTGGTGAAGAAGCGATCGGTCGACTTGGACCGGCTGCGCTGCGCGGCGTCGCGGATTGGCTTGTCGAGCACGGCCATGCTGAAGATCAGGCCGCCGCCGATCAGCGCCGCCTTGCGCCAGTCGTCGCCGTCCCAACGCGCGGGTTCCGTGGCGGTTTCCACTGCGTCGGACCAGATCAGCTTGAGGTAATCGACGGACAGCGGACTTTCCGGCTGCGGGTAGAAACTTGCGGCCGGCGGAGAAGATTCAGCCCGGGGCGGCGCCGCGCCGGCAAGCAGGTACGGCGCATTCCAATCGTCGCTCGGTACCGCGAGCGCCGTGTGCGCGCCGGCAATTCCGAAACCAACGGCAAGCGCCGCGAACAGTGCGTGCGCCATGATTCACCCCGCGAATCGGGACGTTGGCGCAATTAGATTCCCGCGACTGTTATCGGCGCCTGAAAATCAGCCAGCGGATTGCCGCACCGCTTCCACGTCCGGTGTGCGCCAACCGCAGGCCAATCCCCAGAAATAAAACACGAAGCCGAACACGCCGACGATGACGAGGTCCCAGCCGTAGGGCATCCAGCCGAGTCCGCCGAATTTTGTGCTGCCGACGTAAGACAGTGCCGAGATCGCCGGCAGGTAGGCGATCAGCCACCACGCGCCGTCGAGCTGGCGGCGAAAATCCTGCCAGCGACCGCGTGCCTGGTAATAAAAATAAATCGGCAGGCCGATGACGACGAGCAGGACGATCTGCCCGCACAACGGCCAGGTCGCCCAGTACATG
>JAICYA010000303.1 GCA_025934455.1 Rudaea sp. | reverse complement strand
TGGATTCTTCGACACCTCGGGGCGAACGGCATTGGGTGGTGCCGCGATTGGGTTCTTCGACATCTTGGGGCGAACGGTGGTACCCCGAGGTGAACGGTTTTGGGACACCGCCGCGGTTGGTTCTTCGACATCTCAGGATGGATGGTTTCGGGTACGCTGCCGTAGCGTTCATCATCATCCGTTCGCCCTGAGGTATCGAAGGGCGAACCTCTATTGCAGATGCGCCGGCACAGGGTTGCGGGTGCCCCATGCGAGTTGTTGGATCTTTTTCCAGTCACCGGCAAGCAAAGCTTCCTTCTTGGCGCGGCTCCAGCCTTTCAGTTGACGCTCGGCCGTGAGCGCTTCCTCACGCGTGGAAAATTCCTGCATGAAGACGAGCACGACCGGTCTGCGATGGTGGGTGTAGCAGGGGATCGTGCCTGCTTGATGTTCCGCGACGCGTCGTTCGAGGTCGTCCGTCTGGCCAATGTAGTACGAGGCATCGGCACAGCGAAGCATGTAGACCCAGAAGCTCATTTTGAATCTCCGTTGTTCGCCCTTCGATACCTCAGGACGAACGGTCATGGGATGTTGCCGCGATTGGATTCCTTGATACCTCAGGACGAACGGTCGTGGGATGTTGCCGCGATTGGATTCCTTGATACCTCAGGGCGAACGGTTCCGAGGCGCTTGAGCGGCGACCCGCAATGGCAATTCGCCATCGGCCAGCCGCGCACGCAGCCGGGTGCCTGGCGTGACGCCGCGGGCTGAGCGCAGCACCTCGCCGGCGTCGTCGAACAGGATCGCGTAGCCGCGCTGCAGGACGCCGAGCGGACTAACCGCGTTCAGCGCGCGGGCCAGTTCGGTCAAGCGCTGCTGGCGTTGTGCGCCGGCGTGTTGCCAAATCGCGACAAGGCGGCGGTGGAGTTCGTCGTTGCGCAGCGTGAGCTGCTGCAGGCGTGCGTGCGGGTGCTGGGCCTGCAGGCGCGCGCCGATTTGCAGCGCGCGTGCGACGGCGCGTTCGTGAAGGGTTGCGCGTGCGCGCAGCAGGCGTTCACGCAGGGCGGACATGCGCTCGCGTCCGGCCGCGAGGCGTTGCTGCGGACGTTGCAGATGGAGCCTTGCCGCAAGCCGGTCCAGGCGCTGCATCGCGTCCTCTGCGCGCCGGTGCCACGTCTGCCGCAGGCGCGACGCGTACAGCGCCACTTCGCGTGCGAGCGCGTCGCCGTCGGGCAGAATCAGTTCGGCCGCCGCCGACGGCGTCGGCGCGCGCAGGTCGGCCACGAAGTCGCTGATCGAAAAATCAATTTCGTGGCCGACCGCCGACACCACCGGCACTTCGCTCGCCGCGATCGCGCGGGCCAGTCCTTCGTCGTTGAAGGCCGCCAGGTCTTCCAGCGAGCCGCCGCCGCGGGTGAGCAGCAGGGCGTCGTAGCGTCCGCAACGCGCGGCCTTGCGCAGCATCGTTGTGAGTTGCGCGGGTGCGGCCGCGCCCTGCACCAACACAGGCAGGACGTCGATGGCGGTCAGCGCAAAACGCCGTCGCGCCACCGACAGCACGTCGCGGATTGCGGCGCCGCTGGCCGAAGTAATGACGCCGATACGACGCGGAAACGCGGGCAGCGCGCGCTTGCACGATTCGTCGAACAAGCCTTCCGCATCGAGTTTGGCCTTGAGTTCCTCGAACGCGCGGCGCAACGCGCCTTCGCCGGCATCCTGCAGCTGTTCGACGATCAGCTGGTAGCTGCCGCGGGGTTCGTACAGGCTTACGCGCGCGCGGGCCAGCACCTTGCTGCCGTTGCCCGGACGAAAGCCGAGCCGCGCGTTTTCGCGCGCAAACATTGCGCAGCGCACCTCGGCGCCGGCGTCCTTGAGCGAGAAATACCAGTGTCCGGAGCCCGCGCGCACGAAATTGCTGATCTCGCCCTCGATCCAGATCATCGGCAGCGCGCCTTCGATCAGCTCGCGCACCAGCCGGTTCAGCGCCGAGGGGGTGAGTACCTTGCGCGGATCGGGGCGAGCGGACTCAGCGGCCATCGTCGGTGGAATGTGTAGCATCGGACTGTCCAGTGTCGCACGGCGGCCGCGGCGTGGCCGGCTGCGCGTGGCGCCGCAACCGCAACCAGCGCGCGGCCAGGCTGACCGCGATCCACAGGGCGAACGCACCCAGCGGCCATGCCACTACGCGCGGCCACCAGGCCGCGATCGCCGCGAGCACGAGCAGCAGCGCGGTGCCGCCCAGCAGCGGGCGCGTTTCGGCATTGCTGAGTACCCGCCGGTTGCCGAGCGCGGCGCCCAGCGTGGTCGCCATGCGCAGGGCGCCGACGGCGCTGCGTCCCGCGCTGCCGTGGTCGCGCAGGCGGTGGTGCGGATGCGGCGTGGCCGGACGGGCGCGGTGCCGCTGCGACAACACGATTTCGGTGGCGTGGTGGAGATCCTGTTCGTATTGATCCGCCATTTGCTGCACGAACGTGGTGTTTTCGATCGCGACGTCGATTTCGCAATTGCCGAGCCAGCTTGCGAGATTGAGGTTGGTGGAACCGACCCGCGCCCAACGGTCGTCGGCCACGGCCGTTTTCGCGTGCAGCATGGGGCCGTTCCACTCGAACACGCGGATGCCGGATTCCAGCAGCGCGCGATAACCGGTACGCGACAACGCGGCAACGACCGGAATGTCGGACGCCCCCGGCACCAGCAGGCGCACGTCCACGCCGTCGCGCGCGGCGTGGGTCAGCGCGCTGACGTAGGTCGCGGCGCCGACAAAGTAGGCGTCGGTCAGCCACAGGCGCTGGTGCGCGAGCGCGGCGACCAGTTGATCCATGCGGTAGGTGCCGGCGCTGGCCGGCTGGGTGGCGATCACGCGCAGCGCGACGTCGCCCGCCGGCGCGATGGTCGCCGGGTCGCTGAGTGCGTCCGCAGGCAGCGGTTCGCCCAGCGTCGCCCAGGTCTCGGCGAATGCGCGCTCGAGGTCGGCCAACGCCGGGCCGTGCAGCGCGATGCCGGTATCGCGCCACGGATCGCGGCCGCGCGCCGGATTGCCGAGCCAGGCCGCGCTGACGCAGACGCCGGACACGAAACCGACGCTGCCATCCACGGTCAGGAGCTTCCGGTGGTCGCGGTTGATCCAGCCGAACGGGCTCAAGGGATCGAACGGGTTGAAGGTGCGCACGCTGCCGCCGGCGTCGCGCAGGG
>JAICYA010000197.1 GCA_025934455.1 Rudaea sp. | reverse complement strand
TCCAGCGCCTGCTCCAGCGAGAACTTGATCGCCGGAGTGAGCTGGATCGCGTCGTCCTTGCCGGAGGCGCGCATGTTGGTTAGCGGCTTGGCCTTGATCACGTTGACGGTGAGGTCGTTGTCCTTGGCATGGATGCCGACCAGCTGGCCTTCGTACACGTGGTCGCCCTCGGCGGCGAACAGCTTGCCGCGTTCCTGCAGCGGGCCGAGCGAGTAGGCCGGCGTGGTGCCGGCGGCGTTGGCGATCATCACGCCGTTCTGGCGCTTGGCGATCGCGCCCTCGGCCAGCGGGCCGTAGTGGTCGAACACGTGGAACAGCAGGCCGGTGCCGGCGGTGATGGTGCGGAATTCGGTCTGGAAGCCGATCAGTCCGCGCGCGGGGATGAGATATTCCAAACGCACGCGGCCGCGGCCATCCGGCTCCATGTTCTTGAGCTGGCCCTTGCGGCTCCCAAGCCTCTCCATCACGCCGCCCTGGAACTGTTCTTCCATGTCGACGACGAGTTGTTCGTACGGCTCCTGCTTCACGCCGTCGATTTCCTTGATGATGACTTCCGGACGCGACACGGCCAGCTCGTACCCTTCGCGGCGCATGGTTTCGATCAGTACGGAAAGATGCAGTTCGCCGCGGCCGGACACCTTGAACTTGTCGGCGTCGTCGGTTTCCTCGACCTTCAGCGCGACATTGTGCAGGGTCTCGCGCATCAGGCGGTCGCGGATCTGGCGGCTGGTCAGGAACTTGCCGCCGCTGTGTTCCTTCTGTCCGGCGAACGGCGAGTTGTTGACCTGGAATGTCATGCTGATCGTGGGCTCGTCCACGGTCAACACCGGCAACTGCTCCGGCGCATCGGGCGCGCAGATCGTGTCGGAAATGCCCAAGCCCTCGACGCCGCTGATCGCGACGATGTCGCCGGCCTCGGCTTCCGCCACTTCGCGGCGCTCAAGGCCCATGAAGCCAAGCACTTGCAGGACCTTGCCGTTGCGCTTCTTGCCTTCCTTGTCGATCACGGCGACCGGCATGTTCGTGCGCACCTTGCCGCGCTGGATGCGGCCGATGCCGATCAGGCCCACGTAGGAGTTGTAGTCGAGCTGCGAGATGCGCATCTGGAACGGGCCATCCGGATCGACCTTCGGCGCCGAGACGTGCTTCATGATGGCCTCATACAGCGGCGTCATGTCGCCTTCGCGCACGGTCGAGTCCAGGCTCGCGTAGCCGTTCAACGCCGATGCGTAAACGACCGGGAAATCGAGCTGCTCGTTGCTCGCGCCGAGGCGGTCGAACAAGTCGAAGGTCTGATCGAGAACCCACTCCGGACGCGCACCCGGGCGGTCGACCTTGTTGATCACGACGATGGGCTTGAAGCCCATCTGGAACGCCTTTTGCGTGACGAAGCGGGTTTGCGGCATCGGGCCGTCCATCGCGTCGACCAGCAGCAGCACGGTATCGACCATCGACAGCACGCGCTCGACCTCGCCACCGAAGTCGGCGTGCCCGGGCGTGTCGACGATGTTGATGCGGTTGCCCTGCCAGGTGATCGCCGTGTTCTTGGCCAGGATGGTGATGCCGCGTTCCTTTTCCTGGTCGTTCGAATCCATCACGCGCTCGGCGAGCACGGTGCGTTCGCTGAACGTGCCGGATTGCTTGAGCAGGCAGTCGACGAGGGTGGTCTTGCCGTGGTCGACGTGGGCGACGATGGCGATGTTGCGCAGGTTAGCTATGGACATGGCGAGGGCCCGCCGACAGGTGGCGGAATAAAGCTTGAGGGAAGCCGGTAAGTATACCGGATTCCGGTTTTGCGCGCCGCAAGTTCGGTTAGAATCCAGCGCCAGTCCAACCCGGAAGAAAAACGCGCATGAACACCGACCTGCAAGCCCACATCGTCACCGGCCGCGGCACCATCCACCTGCAGCTGGTCCCAGAGGAGGCGCCACTGACCGTGGCGAATTTCGTCAACCTCGCCGTGCGCAAGTTCTACGACGGGCTGAGCTTCCATCGCGTGATCCCGGATTTCATGATCCAGGGCGGCTGTCCGGAGGGTTCGGGCCGCGGCGGCCCGGGCTACCGTTTCGAGGACGAGATCGTGCCGACGCTGAAACACGACCGTCCGGGCGTGCTGTCGATGGCGAACGCGGGTCCGGGCACGAACGGCAGCCAGTTCTTCATCACCCATGTGGCCACGCCGTGGCTGGACGGCAAGCACACGGTGTTCGGGCGCGTGATCGGGCCGGAGGATCAGGCCGTGGTCGATGCCGTGCGCAGCGGCGAGAAGATCGGGTCGATCACGATCCGTGGCGACCACAAGGCCCTGTTCGAGAAGCTGCACGCACGCATCGAGCGCTGGAATCAGACGCTGGACGGCAAGGGCTGATTCGCTTCCGGCCACGGCCGGAACAGGGCAGGTTCTCCGCCGCACATCCACGAAAAAGGCCGCCCGCGGGCGGCCTTTTTGTTGTCGACTGTCGCGACGCTCAGAAATGAATCTGCGGAAACTGGCGCAGCACGAGCAGCAGGATGATTGCGCCGATGATCGACATGATGAAGCCGGCAGGATGGAACATGGAGCCCGGCGCGGGTCTCTTGAACAGCGTGCCGATGAAGCCGCCGACGATCGAACCGACGATGCCAACCACGGTGGTCATGATGAAACCCATGTGATCGACGCCGGGCAATAGCGCGCGCGCGATCAGGCCGACGACGAAACCAACGATGATGGACCAGATCAGATGAATCATGCTTGCTCTCTCCATTAGTGGTTGTAGCCGATGCTGCCGGCCCCAGCCGCCCCCGGCGCGCCGCGAGCATAGCAAATCCGGCATAAGGGTTCAGGTGCGCGCTGTGCTAAAATTTCGCGCTCACTCCGCCGTATCGAGGAACGCCGATGCCTGCGCTTGCCCAACGCATGAGCCGCGCCAAACCCAGCGCCATCATGGTGATCGCCGACAAGGCGAAAACATTGAAGGCGGCGGGGCGCAGCATCGTCAACTTTTCCATCGGCGTGCCGAATTTCCTGCCCGGCGAACACGTCTATGAAGCTGCCCGCGCGGCGCTGAAAACCGACACTGGCGCCTACGGCTCCAATCGCGGACGCGACGATCTGCTCAACGCATTCCTCGCGCACATGCGCGAAGGCGGACTCACCGGTTACACGCGCGCGAATCTCGCCACCGGCGTCGGCGCCAAGCAGGTGCTCTACAACCTGGCCGAAGCGTTGCTCGATCCGGGCGACGAGATCGTGTTTCCGACGCCGTACTGGACGAGTTACGTGGATATCGCCGAAATCCTCGGCGCGAAAATCACCCTGCTGCCGTGTCCGCCGGAGCAACACTACAAGCTCACGCCGGCGCAGCTCGACAAGGCGCTGGCAAGCAAACCGAAAGTCTTTTTATTCAACAATCCGTCGAATCCGACCGGCATGGTCTACACGCGCGACGAGATCGCCGCGATTGCCGATGTGCTGGTCAAGCATCCGGATACCTGGATCATCTGCGACGATATCTACAACCGCATGGTGTTCGACGGCGTCGGCTACCACAACATCGTGCAACTGCGCCCCGAATTGCGCGAGCGCACGGCGGTCATGGATTCGTTGTCCAAGACCTATGGCATGCCGGGCTGGCGCGTCGGCTTCGTCGCCGCGCCGGAAAAACTGGCGAACGCGCTGGTCACGCTCAACTCCAATCACATCACCAATCTTCCGGAAGTCGTTACCGCTGCCGGCGTGGCGGCCCTGTCGGGCCCGCAGGATATTCCCGTCGCCAAGTGCAAGGATTTTTCCGTGCGCCGCGACGAGGTAATGAACGCGCTGTTGTCCATCCCGGGCGTGAAGTGTCCGCGTCCGCAAGGCGCGTTCTATGTATTTCCGGATATTTCCTGCGCGTTCGGCAAGACGCACGACGGCAAGAAGATCGCCAACGATGTGGATTTCTGCGCCGCACTGCTCGACGCCAAGGGCGTGGCCTGCGTGCCGGGCTCGGCGTTTGGCGAACCGCGCGCGTTGCGCATCTCGTACACCTGCAAGGCGGCGGAAGTGACCGAAGGCCTCAAGCGCATCGCTGAGTTTTTTGCCGAATTGAAATAAAGGAGTTTCGCCATGAAAGCCCCCGTTCGCGTCCTCGTCACCGGCGCCGCCGGCCAGATCGGCTACGCGCTGCTGTTCCGCATCGCGGCCGGCGACATGCTCGGCAAGGACCAGCCCGTCATCCTGCACCTGCTCGAAATCACGCCCGCGCTGCCGGCGTTGGGCGGCGTGGCGATGGAACTGAACGATTGCGCGTTTCCGCTGCTCGCCGGCATCGTCTGCACCGATGATGTCAACGTCGCCGCGAAGGACGTCGACTACGCGCTGCTCGTCGGCGCGCGCCCGCGCGGCGCGGGCATGGAGCGCAAGGATCTGCTCGAAGCGAACGGCGCGATCTTCTCGCCGCAGGGCAAGGCGCTGAACGCGCACGCCAGGCGCAGCGTCAAGGTGCTGGTGGTCGGCAATCCGGCCAACACGAATTCGTTGATCGCACAGCAGAACGCGCCGGACCTGGATCCGAAT